>DATFRM010000191.1:0-12515 GCA_035263265.1 Actinomycetes bacterium | reverse complement strand
CGGACGATCGCGCGGCCCATCGCCACCCGCTGGCGCTGCCCACCGGACAGCGCGCCCGGGCGGCGCTCGAGCAGGTGCTCCAGGCCGAGCACGTTGGCGACCTCCGCGACCCTGCGACTGCGCTCGGCCTTCTCGGTGCGCCGCATCCGCAACCCGAAGCCGAGGTTGCGGCGAACCGACATGCGCGGGTACAGCGCATAGCTCTGGAACACCATGGCCACGTCCCGATGCTGCGGAAGGTCCGCGGTCACATCGCGGTCACCGATCCGGATCCGGCCGGCGCTCACCTCCTCGAGACCGGCGATCATCCGGAGCACCGTCGACTTGCCGCAGCCGGACGGACCGACCAGGGCGACGAACTCGCCCGGCCGCACGGACAGCGACACGTCCTTGACCGCCACGACCCCGCCCTTGAACCGCTTGCTCACGTTGACCAGCTCGATGCCCGACGGCTCTCCAGCGACGGTGTCCAGCGCCATCAGGTTCTCTTGATCGGCAGTCATCGGGTTCTCTCGGTCAGCAGCCATCGGTCATCCCTTCAGCGCGCCGGCCATCAGACCGCGCATGAAGAAGCGACCCATCAGGATGTAGACCAGCAGGGTCGGGATGCTGGCCAGCAGCGCGGCGGCCATCGCCTCGTGGTACGGCACGACCTGGCCGCCGGCGACATTGTTCAGCGCGACGGTGACCGGCCAGTGGTCGGGGTTGGTCAGAACCAGGCCGAACAGGAAGTCGTTCCAGGCCGAGGTGAACTGCCAGATCACCGAGACCGCGAACGCCGGAACCGCGATCGGCAGCGCCACGAACAGGAACGTTCGGATCATCCCGGCACCGTCGACCTGGGCGGCGTCGATGAGCTCGTCGGATATCCCGGTGAAGTAGCTCCGGAAGATCAGTGTGGTGATCGGCAAGCCGTAGATGACGTGCGCCAGGATCAGCCCGTTCAGCCCGCCGAGCAGGTGCAGGTCACTGATCGTCTGCCGCATCGGAATGAGGATGGCCTGGTACGGGATGAACATCCCGAACAGGATCAGCGGGAACACGATGTCGGCACCCGGAAAGCGCCACTTGGACAGCACGAAGCCGTTCGCCGCGCCAAGGAACGACGAGATCAGGGCGGCCGGGATGGCCATGGCCAGGCTGTTGCGCAGGCCGTCCTGGAGCTTCGGCCAGACCGCCCGATAGGTGTCCAGCGACAGCGAGTCCGGCCACTCCCACATCCGGGACGGGCTCACCTGCGCCAGATCCTTGAACGCGGTGATCAGCAACACGTAGACCGGCAGCAGGAACACGCAGACCAGCGCGAACAGGATGATGTATCGAGCGGTCGTGGTGTAGCCGGCCCACGGAGATCGGATCCGGACCGGTCCATCCGTGGGTTCCGGACCAGTGGCCGGGGCGGCCACCGAGGCTGGCGGGGGCGGAGTCGCGGTGGCGGTCATTTGCGGCGCTCGGACCGCATCGAGTACCAGATGTACGGCACGATCACGACCGCGATGCCCAGCACCAGCAGCGTCGCGATGGCCGCGCCACGGGAGAAGAAGAAGCCGTCGAACGTGGTGAACCACATGTAGAGCGCCGGTGTCTCGATCTTGCGGCTCTTCGGATCCATCGCGTAGATGAGGTCGAACGTCTTCAGCGAGATGTGCGCGAGGATGACGATCGCGGCCATCACCACCGGCCACAGCATCGGCCCGACCACGTACCAGAACACCTTTGGTTCGGAGGCGCCGTCCACCCGGGCCGCCTCGCGCAGGTCATCCGAAACGCCGCGGATACCGGCCAGGAACAGCGCCATGATGTAGCCGACCAGTGCCCAGCCGGCAGCCAGTGCGACCGCGGCCATCGCGAACACCGTGTTGGACTTGAACCAGTCGTTGGCCAGGAAACCGAGCCCGGCTTCGCGGAACAGCTTGTTCAGGCCGGTTTCCTGCGCTCCGGAGGCGTTGCTCATCAGCCAGCGCCAGATCACCGCGGTCGCGATGAACGAGATCGCCATCGGGAACAGGAACACGCCGCGGAAGAACCCCTCCGCTTTGACCCCGCGCTCGAGCAGCAGCGCAAGCAGGAACCCGGCGATCAGCGCGCCCCCTACGAAGATCACTGTGAACACGATGACGTTCTTCACGTCGCCGGTGAACCGGGTGTCGTGGGCGAGCCTGGTGTAATTGTCGAATCCGACGTAGTCGTAGCGCGGTGCCAGCCCGCGCCAGTTGCTGAGCGAGACCTGGACATTCCGGCCCAGGAACCCGTACACGAAGATCCCGAGCGCGATCAGCGACGGCAAGATGAGCAGGAAGCCTGGAGCCCAGCGGCGGAGCCGATACATCGCACCTCACTGTTCCCGGAGCGGATTCCCGAGTCGGTTCCGAGCCGTGGTCCGAAACCGGCGGCGAAGTGGGCCGGTTGCGGGACCGGTCCGCGGGAGGTGGACGCATCCCGCGGACCGGTCACATCGAACTACCGGGTGACCCGACCGGCAATGGGCCGGATCACGTCCTGCTACTTGTTCGCCTCGTAGGCCGTCTTCACCGCGTCCGCGAACTTCTGCGAATTACCGTCGGAGACGAAGTCGCCGAGCGCGGTCTCGAGCTCTGCCTTCCACGCGTTGTTCGCGACCGCACCGTGGGTCAGCGAGCCGACGATCTGCTCGCTGGGGTTGGCCCAGTCCTGCAACGGCATGGCCGAGTACCCGGTGTACTTGCTGGCGTCAGCGTCGGTACGGGCCGGGATCGATCCCTTGATCGGGTTGAAGACGTCCTGGCCTTCCTTGGAGCCGGCCAGCCGCAGCCAGGCAACCGCGGCATCGCGGTGCTTGGCGCCGACCGGCAGCGTGAAGCTGTCGGACAGGAAGTTGAACACACCATCGGTGCCCGGCGACGTGGTGACGTTGTACTGGTCCTGGTACGCCAGCTTCTTCGCGGTCGCGAAGTAGGTGTTGGCCCAGTCGCCCATCACGTTGTAGGCCGCGTCCCCATCGATGACCGGGTCGAGCGCCGGCTGCCAGTCGGCGGCCGCTTCTTTGATGTTGGTGTGCTTGAGCACCTGGGTGTACATGTCCAGCGCGCTGATCACCGGTGCCGACGTCCAGTCGGTCTGGCCGGTCCACAGCCCGCTATACGCGTCCGCGCCGAGTTCGCCGAGCAGCACATTCTCGAGCAGGTGCTCCTGAGTCCACAGTGGGCCGATGGTCAGCGCGGTCTTGCCCTTCGCCTCCAGCTTGGCCGCCTGGTCGAGGAACTCGCTCCAGGTCTTCGGTGGCTCCGCGATGCCGGCTTCCTGCAGGACCGCAGGGTTGTACCACAGCAGGTTGGACCGGTGGATGTTCACCGGCACCGAGTAGATCTTCCCGTCAACCGTGATCATGTCCAGCAGCCGCTGCGGGAAGACGCTGCGCCAGCCCTCCTGGTCGTACAGCGAGGTGATGTCCTCGACCTTCTCGGCCTGGATGTCCGCGAGCAGCTCCGCCCCGGCGTGCCGCTGGTAGGAGTCCGGTGGGTCGTTGGTCTGGAGCCGGCTGGCCAGTGCGGCCTGGGCGTTGGTGCCCGCGCCGCCGGCGACCACTGCGTCGATGATGTTCACGCTCGGGTTTTCCTGCTTGAACAGGTCGAGCAGTGCTTGCTTGCCCTCCGAGTCCCCCGGCCCTGTCCACCAGGAGAAGAACTCGAAGTCGCCGCTGACCGGACCGGCGGACGCGGCTGGCGGGTTGCTCTCGTCGTCGTCTCCTCCACAGGCCGCGACCGCTAAGAGCGCGGCGGCCAAAGTCAGCGCGAGAAAGCCCGTGCGACTTCTCCGCATGACACCTCCCTGGATGAAGCCGCCCGAGTCCCGCCCAGACGGCGTAGCCGGTACGGCCGGTGGTCAATCTCGATCGAGACCCGGCCGCATCTGGACGCACCCTTTACCTGCTGTACCAGTTCTGTCAATAATCTCGTGATATCCGTGACCAACTCGGTAGCAAGCGCGGACATCCTCGGCACATCGCGACATAATCCCCACGTCTGGGTGCTTGGTTCTGTCAGTCTTTGACAGAACGGGTCGACTGGTGTAACGATCCTCGACCGTGGGCGCGGTTGACCTCTGGAGCCCAAACGGCCTCAACGGGAATGCCCGCAGGATTGCCGAGGCGCTGCGGGCGCGGGGGCCGTCGACCCGTGCCCAGCTGGCCCGAGCCACCCATCTGTCCCGGCCAACCGTCTCGACCACGATCACCGAGCTGACCGGAGCGGGGATCGCTGCCGAGCTCGCCCCAGGGCAGGACGGTCCGACCGGCCGCATCGGCACCGAGGGGGTAGGCGGCACCGAGGGCACGGGCTCGGAGCGGTCCGGCGGCGGCCGGCCAGCCGGGGTGGTCCGGCTCACCCGGCGCGCCGGCCTGGCCATCGGGGTGGATGTCGGCCGGCGGCACATCCGGGTCGCGGTCGCCGACGTCGGGCACGAGATCATGCTCGAGACCGGCGCCCGGCTCGACGAGGACGCCGACGACACGCCAGGACCCGTACTCGACCGCGCGGCCGGCATGATCGCGACCGCGCTGGCGACGATCGGTGCCAGCCGCTCCGAGGTGGTCGGGGTTGGGATGGGCGTCCCGGCGCCGATGACGCTGGACGGGCGGATCGGCGCGCCCCGGCTGCTGCCGGGCTGGGCCGAGCTGTCGCCGGAGCGTGAGCTCGGCAGCCGGCTCGATATCCCGGTGCTGGTGAACAATGACGCGAATCTCGGCGCGCTCGGCGAGTTCCACTGGGGCGCCGGCCGGGGCGCGTCGGTGCTGGTCTACATCAAACTGGCTACCGGCATCGGGGCCGGCATCGTGCTGAACGGGCAGCTGTTCCGCGGCAGCGCGGGCACCGCCGGCGAGGTGGGCCACATCACCATCGACGCCCGCGGACCGGTGTGCCGGTGCGGAAACCGCGGGTGCGTGGAACTGGCCGCGGGGGGCCGGGCTCTCGTCGCTCAGGCACGACTGACCTATCCGGAGCTGGCCGATGTCTCCGACCTGGTCGCCATGGCGAACGCCGGCGATCCGGGCTGCCGCCGGTTGCTGACCGATGCCAGTACTCAGATCGGGCTGGCCCTGTCGGGGCTCGTCAACCTGATCAACCCGGAGCGCATCATCCTCGGCGGCGAGCTCGGTAACGCCGCGGACCTGATGCTGGAGCCGCTTCGCCGCGGACTGTCCGAATCTGCCATGCCGGCGGCGGTGGAAACCGTGACGGTGCTGCCGGGAGAGCTCGGTGATCGCGCCGCCGCGCTCGGTGGGGTGCTGCTCGTCATGCGTTCGCCGGTGGCCGCAGGCTGACTCGCACCCACATTTCTTGGATCATTACGCGCCAAGCAAACGGGCATAACGGGCAAACCTCGCAACAGTTGCGCGCTTGCGCGCGTAATGATCGCGGAGCCTCCGGTGTCCCCGTGGTCAGCCAGCGGGATTACCGCCCGCCACGGGGACGTCCTCGGTCGCGCCCTCCCCGCCCCGGTGGCCACGCGGTTCTGATCGCGTGACCACGGAGCGGGGGTAGCGCATTACGACGCGGTTATCCGGACGTCGTCGACGCCGGCCTCGATAAGGCTGGCCGTCGCTGCATCAGCCGTGTCGATCAGGATTCGTACGGTCTGACCGGCATGACCGGAGATGTTGGCCGACGCCGACCCCCAGGCACCGGCCCGTGTGGTGGCCGAGCCGAGCTGGTTGAGGACGGTCGTCGTTGTGGTGCCAACAACCCTGACCCGGAAGTAGTCCGCGCTGGTGGCATTGTTCAGATGCGCCAGATACCAGGAGAACGACAGCGTGATCGTGCCGCTGGATGGCAGCGTGATCGCCGGCGACTGGATGCTGGTCACCCCGCCGTCGACGTCGTTGGCGCCAGCGCTGGTGCCCGCCAGTGGCCCGGTGACCAGGTCGTTGCTGCCACTGACCGTGGTGCCGAGCTGCAGCACGACGCCGGAGCTGGTCTGCTCCGGGTTGGCCCTGGCCCATTGGCCGGTGGTCGCGGTGTCGGTACCGCTCGGGTTGGTGGTCCAGCCGAGGCTGGTCTCGAAGTTGTCGAAGAACACCGTCGTCGGCGGCGGACCGGCCGCGCCCACGAACAGCAGCCGGTTCGGTGATCCGGTGCCCGGATTGCCGACGACGCCCGTCGTGGCGTTGTTCACCATGGCGTCTCGTACCTGCTGCGGTGTCTGGTTGGCACCCGCACCCAAGATCAGGGCGGCGGCTCCAGCCACGTGCGGAGTGGCCATCGAGGTGCCGCTGATCGTGTTCGTCGCCGTGTCGCTGGTCATCCACGCCGAGGTGATGTTGACGCCGGGCGCGAAGATGTCCAGGCAGGTCCCGAAGTTCGAGAACGAGGCCCGCTGGTCGTTGATGTCGGTGGCGCCGACGGTGATGGCCGCCGCGACCCGGGCCGGCGAGGAGTTGCACGCGTTCGCGTTGCTGTTGCCGGCCGCGATCGCGTAGGTCACCCCATCGTTGATCGAGTTGTTGACCGCGGTATCGATCGAGGTGTCGGCTCCGCCGCCGAGGCTCATGTTGGCGACCGCCTTCTGGCCGGCCGCGTGGTTTCCGGTGACCCAGTCGACGCCCGCGACGACCTGGGCGGAAGTGCCGCTGCCGGAGCAGTTGAGCACCCGTACCCCGACCAGCGTGACGGCCTTGGCGACGCCGTACTGGGAGCCGCCAACGGTTCCGGCCACGTGCGTACCGTGCCCGTGGCAGTCATCCGCGGCGCCACCGTCGATCGCGTCGAACCCGGAGATCGCACGGCCGCCGAAGGTCTGGTGGGTGAACCGGATCCCGGTATCGATGATGTACGCACGCACCCCGGAGCCCGCGCTGTCCGGGTACGTATAGGAGCTGTTCAGCGGCAGGTTGCGCTGGTCGATCCGGTCCAGGCCCCAGGATGGCGGGTTCGGCTGAGTGGCCACGAGGTGGACGGCCTGATCCGCCTCGACATACGCCACGGCCGGATTTGCGGCGAGCTTCCTCGCCTGGGCCTCGGTCATCTTCACCGAGAAACCGTGCAGTGCGTGCCGGTAAATGAAGCCGATCTTGCCCGAGTAGCTTCGGGCCAGCGAGCCGGCGGTCGCCGAGATCCCCTGGGCACGAAGCGCCGCGGTGTCCTTCAACACCACGATGTAGCTGCCGGGAATCGCGGTCTTGCTGCTCGCATGTCTGATGGTGCCGTCAGACGCCGCCGCTGACGCCACCGATGCACCGATGGCACCGGCGGATGCCAGCACCGCGAGGACGGTTGTGAGCACGGCTAATCGAAGCCGTGGCATCGGCGCATGCATGATGGGCCCTCCGATCTGAATCCCGAGCCGACGCAGTGCTGGGTGGCAAACGTCGGTTTACGCCGATTGCGCCCTGATTCTCCTACCGACTGAGTAGTCACTCGCCTACTGTCGGTGACTAGACGCTGCTCAGATCTTGGACCAGTTCAGCCGTGCGTGCAATAGCGCCGGAGGCGCCATGTCGGTTAGATGCCACCGGCCGTCGTAGCGCCGTACCGGCGAATTTCCTCGTCCAGGTCCAGTTGCCCGATTCGCTTGCGCGCGGTCAGCGCCTCCTCGTCCAGTAGATCGGCCGGCACAACCCAGGCAATCTCGAACTCCAGCCCGTCCGGATCTCTGGCGTACAAACTCTTGGTGGTGCCGTGATCGCTGGCACCGACCAGGGCGCCGTGCTCCGCCAGCACCGTACGCAATCGGTCGAGCTCGGCCAGCGTGTCCACCTCCCAGGCCAGGTGGTACAGCCCTACGGTGACCCGGCCCGCCGCGGACGGACCGGCGCCGGCACCGATCTCGAACAACCCGAGATCATGGTCGTTCGTGGAGCCGGGCGCCTGCAGGAACGCCGCGCCATTGAACCCGTCCGGGGTCATGTCCACCTGGCGGAAGCCGAGCACGTCGACGTAGAACGCGGCGCTCTGGGCCACGTCGCGGATGAACAGCACCGCGTGGTTGAGGCGGGTGATCGGCATGGCCGGCTCCCTTTCATGCCCCCCATACGGCTGGTGCATTCCAATCTACGTGGCGGGCCCGGCGCCGAGCCGGTCTCATTTGACGGGCCACGGTCTTGACGGAGCCGCGGTCTCGACGGGGCCGCGGGCTTGACGGGACCGCCGACCCGACGCTGCGATGGGCGAATGAGCGCGAATGCCCGCATCGCCGAGCCGGACGAGGCCATCTCATTCGAGGAGCTCGGACTAGCCGCCCGCAACCATGGCCTCCTGCTGGAGGCGCTGCGTTACGACGTGACCCCGATCGGCCTGCACTACCTGCTCACCCACTACGACATCCCCGCGGTGGACCCGGGCAGCTGGCGGCTGCGGGTCGACGGGCATGTCGAGGAGCCGATCACGCTGCGGCTCGACGAGCTGCGCGAGCAGCCCAGGGCCAGCCACACCGTGACGTTCGAGTGCGCCGGCAACGGCCGGGCCAAGCTCAGTCCGCGTCCGGTCAGCCAGCCCTGGCTGGATGGCGCGGTCGGCACCGCAACCTGGACCGGCACCCCGCTCGCCGCACTGCTGCGCACGGCCGGCGTCCGGCCGGGCGCGGTCGATGTCGCGTTCGCCGGCGCCGACCACGGCCTCGAGCGCGGAGTCGAGCAGGACTACGTCCGCGGCCTCGCCGTCGACGACTGCCTGCGCGAGGAAGTACTTCTCGCCTACGAGATGAACGGGCAACCGCTGCCGCCGCAGCACGGGTTCCCGCTGCGGCTGGTAGTCCCGGGCTGGTACGGCATGGCACAGGTCAAGTGGCTGACCGCGGTGACCGTGCTAGATCGCCCGTTCGACGGCTTCCAGAACGAGATCGCGTACCGCTACGTGGAAACCGAGGACGGCCCCACCAAGCCGGTCACGCGGATCAAGCCACGGGCACTGATGATTCCGCCGGGTATGCCCGACTTCATGTCCAGGGAGCGGGTGGTGGAGGCCGGTGCGATCACGCTCGAGGGCCGGGCCTGGTCCGGCTGGGCGCCGATCGCCCAGGTCGAGGTGAGCGTCGACGGCGGTGACACGTGGAAGGCCGCGGAACTGGGCGAGTCCGGTGAGCGCTGGGCGTGGCGGCACTGGAGCTTTGCGTGGGACGCCGAGCCGGGAACGTATTGGCTGGCTGTCCGGGCCGCGGACGAGGCCGGTCACGTCCAGCCGGTTGACCAGCCGTGGAACCGCCAGGGCGTGGGCAACAACATGGTGCAGCGGATCCCGGTAACCGTCCGCCCCGCCTAGTGCAGATCGAAGCGGCGGTGCTGTCCGCGCCGCGGACCCCGCCCACCATAGAGACGGTCACGCTCGACCCGCCGCAACCGGGCGAGGTGCTGGTGCGGTACCTGGCCAGCGGGGTCTGCCACTCCGATCTGCACGTGGTGGACGGCGACTGGGCCCGCCCCCTGCCCGTGGTCATGGGCCACGAGGGCGCCGGCGTGGTGGTGTCGGTCGGTGCCGACGTGACCTCGGTCCGGCCTGGTGAGCGGGTGGTGCTCAGCTGGGTCTACCCGTGCGGGGAATGCCCGGTTTGCTTGCGCGGGCGGACCTGGCTGTGCGAGCGGACGAGTGCCGGCCGGCACCTACTGGCCGACGGAAGCACCCGGGTGCACCGCTCGGACGGCACCAGCCTCTACCAGTACCTCGCGATCGGGACCATGGCCGAGGCTGCGGTCGTCCCGGCTGCTGCCTGCGTGCCCATTTCCGCCGATGTGCCGCCCGAGGTGGCCGCGCTGATTGGCTGCGCGGTGGCCACCGGCATCGGCGCGGTGGTGAACACCGCGCAGGTGCCGCCAGATGCGCCGGTCTGCATCGTCGGCTGCGGCGGCGTCGGGCTGTCCGCGGTGATGGGCGCGGCGCTGGCCGGGGCCGAGCCGATCGTCGCGGTCGACACCGCCGGACCGGCACTCGACCTGGCCCGCGCGGCCGGCGCCACCCACGCCGTCCCAGCCACGGACGGCTGGTCCGAGCGGGTCCGCGAGCTCACCGGCGGTTTCGACTACGCGTTCGACTGCATCGGCTCGGCTGCGGTGGTGGCGGCGCTCGGCGGGGTGCTAGCGCCCGGCGGTGCGATCGTGCTGGTCGGGATGACCGCGCAGGGTGAGACCGTGCCGGTTGACGGGTACCGCTTCCCCGATCGCGGATACCGCTTGTTCGGGTCGTCGTACGGCTCCTGCGTGGCCGCGCTGGACTTCCCCCGGATCGCCAAGTTGTATCTGGCCGGCAAGCTGCCGCTCGACCTGCTGGTCACCCGGCGAATCACGCTGGCCGGGGTGAACGACGCGCTGCAGGCGATGCGAAACCGCGCCGGCGGTCGTGCCGTGATCGTTATGTAGCCCGCCGAACGCGACTACCAGTCACGACGTCCATGCGGTAACAGTTCGCGGCACGTATGGAGGTGCGTGATGCGCAAGGTGACTGCCGCCCTTCTCCTCGGGGGGCTCGTGCTTCCGGGCGCGCTGCTGGTATCAGCGGCGTCGGCCTCGACCGCGCCGCGGGCCGTTGCGGCTCCAAACTGCGGGAACACCTGGGGCTCGATCGGCAAGTCCGGAGGTACGTACGCGCCGGGTCCGCTCGTGAGTGCCCGGGCCGGCCGGCATTCCTGCTACGACCGGTTCGTGGTCAACCTCGCCGGTCCGGTGACCGGCTACCGGGCTGGATACGTGACCGAGGTTCGCCAGGACGGCTCGGACCGGGCGGTGCCGCTACGCGGTGGGGCGAAGCTGCGGCTGATCGTCAAGGCTCCGGCCTACGACCGCTCCGGTAATCCGACGTTCCCGGCCACCAGGTCGGAGCTTGTGGATGTATCCGGCTTCCAGACCTTCCGCCAGATCGCGGGCGCCGGATCGTTCGAGGGTCAGACCACCATTGGACTTGGGGTGCGGGCGCGGCTGCCGTTCCGGGTGTTCGTCCTGGCCGGACCGGGCAGCGGGTCACGCCTCGTGGTCGACGTGGCGCACCGCTGGTAACGCCGGGCCGCCGACCAGTCGGGCCGAGGACCTAGATCGCGTCCCAGCGGAAGAAGCGGGACGCGATCAGCGCGACAACCGCGCCGAACGCGAGCAGCGCGGCCATGTACGGGAGCACGCTGAGCGGCCCGTCGCCGCGCACCATCACGTCCATCATTCCCTCCCGAAGGTAGCCGAGCGGGAGCAAGTGCGACAGCCCCTGCAACCAGCCCGGCGCGCCCTCCAGCGGGAAGAAGGCGCCCGACAGGAATGCCATCGGCAGCACTACCAGGTTCGCCGCCGCGGCAGCCGACTCGACCGTATTCGTCAGCGAACCGATGAGCAGGCCGAGGGACAGGAAGGCGAGCGTCCCGCAGATGATCAGCGGGATCGACATCCACCAGTAGTTGGCGAGCTTGAGCCCGAAGTACGGCAGCACCGCGATCCCGAGGAAGATCGCGGTCTGCCCGATCGCGATCAGCACTGTGGTGCCCACCCGGGCTCCAACCACGTCGGCGGTCTTGATCGGCGCGAGCCGGAGCCGGCGAAGGATCCGCTTCTGCCGCCAGGCGACCAGGGTGAGCGCGGCGCTGAATGTGGCGCCGGTCGCCACCGCCCAGCCGAGCAGGCCGGGAGTGATGTACTGGATCGTCTTCAGCGACTCGTCCTCGACCTGCGCGGACTGCACGGTGAACCGCGGCGGCTGTCCGGTCACCGCCAGGTTGGTGCGCTCCACAATCGAGTTGATCAGGCCGAGCACATAGCCGGCCGACACCTGATCGGCCGCCGAGTAATGCACGACGACCGTATCGCCCTGCTGCTCGACCGCCGCGTCCGCGTCACCCTTGCGTACCTGCTCCAGCGCGTCCGCGGCGTCGGGGCTGCGGGTGAAGGTCGCCACATCGGCCAAGCTGGCCCTGGCCTCGGCCGGCATCTGGTCGAACACCGCGACCGGACCGATCTCGATGATGTCCGCCTTCGGGGCACCGGAATCCTTGAACAAGCCGCCGAACAGCACCAAGAACATCAGCGGAAACAGGACAGTGAAGAAAACCGCGGTCCGATCCCTGATGAATCCCCGCAGCATCGCCAGCGACAGTGGGCGCAGCCCGCGGCTCATTCCCGGTACTCCCGTCCGGTCAGCTCCAGGAACACGTCCTCCAGGGTGGCGCCCCGCACCTGCAACCCGCGCAGCGCGTCTCGCTCGGCCAGCGCCGCCAGCACCTCCGACGGCGACCGGGTAGCGATAGTCAGCGATACCCCGTCGTCCGAGACCTCGGCATCGGCGGTCAGCGCCTTCGCGTCAGGCACCGTCAGCAGGCCGGACTCGATGCTGATCCGGACCGGGTTGTCCAGGCCGCGGATCAGCTCGGCTGGTGCGCCCAGCTTCAACAGCCGGCCGCGGTCGACGATCGCGACCCGGTCACAGAGCACCTCGGCCTCGTCCAGGTAATGCGTGGTCAGCACCACGGTCCGGCCCTCGGCATTGATGGCCCGCAGTACATCCCAGAGGTTCCGCCGCGCCTGCGGATCGAGGCCCGAGGTCGGCTCGTCAAGGAAGACCACTTCGGGGTCGTGTACC
>DATFRM010000190.1:0-2968 GCA_035263265.1 Actinomycetes bacterium | reverse complement strand
GACGCGGCGATGAGCTCCATCGCCTTCGTGATCTTCTTGGTCGCCTGGACGGACCGGATCCGCCGCCGGTAGACCCTGAGCTGGGCACCCATGCGCTACCTGCTACTTCCGCTGCTGCGCCGGCGGGCGGACATGCCGGACAACCTGCTCCTGGGCGATCTCCTCCTCGTCCAGCGCAGCGACCGGCTCGTCCTTGACCAGCAGCTCGCCGGAGCTGGTCTCGAACGTGGCCTTGAACTCGGTCATGGCATCGGTGAGCGCGGTGACCGTGTCGTCGGTGAGCTCCCGGGTCTCGGCGATCGCGTCCAGAACGCCCTTGTGCGAGGTCCGCAGGAAGTCGAGGAACTCGGCCTCGAACCGGCGGATGTCCTCGACCGGCACGTCGTCGAGCTGCCCAGTGGTACCGGCCCAGAGCGACGCAACCTCCTCGTTCATCGGGAACGGCGTGTACTGCGGCTGCTTGAGCAGTTCGACCAGGCGCGACCCACGCGCCAGCTGTGCCTTCGATGCAGCGTCGAGGTCGGAGCCGAACGCGGCGAACGCCTCGAGCTCGCGGTACTGCGCCAGGTCCAGGCGGAGCCGACCGGTGACCACCTTCATGGCCTTGACCTGCGCCGAGCCACCGACCCGGGACACCGAAATGCCGACGTTGATGGCCGGCCGGACGCCGGAGTTGAATAGGTCCGACTCGAGGAAGCACTGCCCGTCGGTGATCGAAATGACGTTGGTCGGAATGTACGCCGAGATGTCGTTCGACTTGGTCTCGATGATCGGCAGTCCGGTCATCGACCCGCCGCCCATGTCGTCGGACAGCTTTGCGCACCGCTCCAGCAGTCGAGAGTGCAGGTAGAACACGTCGCCCGGGTACGCCTCACGGCCTGGTGGCCGGCGCAGCAGCAGCGAGACCGCGCGGTATGCCTCGGCCTGCTTGGACAGGTCGTCGAACACGATCAGCACGTGCTTGCCCTGGTACATCCAGTGCTGACCGATCGCCGAGCCGGTGTAGGGAGCCAGGTACTTGTACCCGGCCGGGGAGGACGCCGGGGCGGCCACGATGGTCGTGTACTCCATCGCGCCGTACTCCTCGAACGCGGCCTTGACCTGGGCGATCGTCGAGCCCTTCTGGCCGATCGCGACGTAGATGCATCGCACCTGCAGCGCCGGGTCGCCGGAGTTCCAGTTGTCCCGCTGGTTGATGATCGTGTCGACCGCGATGGCGGTCTTCCCGGTCTGCCGGTCCCCGATGATCAGCTGTCGCTGGCCGCGGCCGATCGCGGTCATCGAGTCGATCGCCTTGATCCCGGTCTGCAGCGGCTCCTTCACCGGCTGCCGCTGCACCACGGTCGGGGCCTGCAGCTCGAGCGCCCGGCGGCCGTCGATCGGCTCGATCGGGCCGTGCCCGTCCAGCGGCTCACCGAGCGGGTCGATGACCCGACCGAGATAGCCGTCCCCGACCGGCACCGACAGGATCTCTCCGGTGCGGTGCACCGGCTGGCCCTCCTCGATTCCGGCGAACTCGCCGAGGACGACCGCGCCGATCTCCCGGACGTCGAGGTTCAGCGCGATCCCGAGCGTGCCGTCCGCGAACCGCAGCAGCTCGTTCGTCATCGTCGACGGCAGCCCCTCGATCTTGGCGATGCCATCGGCTGCCTCGGTGACCTGGCCGATTTCTTCCCGGCTCGCCGCGTCCGGCTGGTACGACTCGACGTAGTGCGCCAGCGCTTCCCGGATCTCCTCCGGGCGGATGGTCAACTCGGCCATCTCAGGTGTCCCTCGTCTCCTCGGTAGCGGCGCTTGGTCCGGATCTGCCGGGCGCCGCCGTCGTGCGTCTGTGACATTCCTAGTCTCAACCGGCAAGCCGGCTTCGTGCTTGCTCGAGCCGGGTGATCACGGTGCCGTCGATCACCTCGTGCCCGATCTGGATGGTCATGCCGCCGACCACTTCAGGATCCACCTCGACGTTGAGGTGCATGTCCCGCCCGTACAGCCGGCGGAGCACCGCGGCCAGCCGGTCGAGCTCGGTGCCGGTCAGGGCCACGGCAACCCGGACATATGCGATCAGCTGCCGGCGCAGGGACGCCGCCAGCTGCGCATAGTGGTCAAGTGCGCCCTCGATCGAGCGACCGCGCGGACGGGTCACGATCTGCTCGACCAGCAGCAGCGTCGCCCGCTCGACCCGGTCCGCCAACAGCTGGCGGACTAGTTCGGCCTTGGCCGCCACCGGGGCGGTCGGGTCGACCAGCGCACCGCGCAGGTCGGGATTGGCGGCCACCAGCCGGCCGAACCTGAACAGCTCGTCCTCGAGATCGTCCAGCTGCCCGGATCGATCGGCGCCGACCACCGCTGCCTGCACGGCCAGCTCCTCCGTCGCGTCCGCCAGGTCGCGCGGCGCCGCCCAGCGTGCGCCGGCGAGGTCCACCAGCACATCCATCGCGGTGTCGCTGAGCTTGCCCTGGAACAGCGACCGGACCAGGCCGGCCTTGCGCTCCGCCGAAGCGGCCGGATCGGTGAGCGCGCGGCGCAGCGCCGGCTGCCCGTCGAGCAGCCCGACCGCGGCGAACAGCTCACCGGCCGCCACCAGCGGATCCGTGTCCGAGCGGCCCAGCACATCGTTCAGCCGCTCGCGCGCGGCGGCCAGCGACTCGCGGCTTACGCCCTGCATCAGCGCCCCGGCTCTCCGCCGTCACCCGCGGCGCCGACCCCAGCGCCGGCCGGTGCCGCTTCCAGCTCGGACAGGAACCGCTCGATCATCCGGCGCTGCCTGGCCTCCTCCTCGAGCGACTCACCGACCACTCGGGATGCGAGCGTGACGGCCAGCGTGCCGACCTCGCGGCGCATGCTGGTCAGGGCGACGGTCTTGTCCGCCTCGATCTGCGCGTGTGCGGCCTCTGTGATCCGGCGCGCCTCGGCCTGGGCCTGCTCGCGCATCTCGGCGATGATCGCGGCGCCTTGCTCCCTGGCCTGCTCG
>DATFRM010000189.1:0-8615 GCA_035263265.1 Actinomycetes bacterium | reverse complement strand
TGCCGCCCTCGGCGACCGGCCGGCCTCCGGTCGCTTCCAGCCGGCGCAGGTAGACCGGCTCCTCGCCGGCCAGCGACTCGCTGATGGTGCGAGCGGTCACCTCCCCGATCCCGCGCAGCTCGCGCAGCGTACCCGCGACGGACCGGGCCGAGATCTCCTCGGCGGGCAACGCCGAAAGGGTGGCCGAAGCGGTCCTGAACGCGCGTACCCGGTAGGTCGGCTCGAGCGCTCGCTCGAGCAGGAACGCGATCCGATCGAGGTCGGCGATCGGGTCCCTCGGCTCGGTCATCGCGACAGCCCTTCCAGCACGCCCCCATCTTGGCCCATCGGGGGAATCAGTGGCGGCGCACAGCGATGATCGAGGCATCAGCGCAAATCGTCTAACGTTTGGCTCATGCGTCCCCGAGCTGCGACGGTTCGCCGACTCGAGCGGTCCATCGGCACGCTCGCGTCTGCGGCGATCGCCCGGATGGACGAGACGCTGCCGTGGTACCGGCAGATGTCAGCCGAGCATCGGTCCTGGGTCGGGCTGGTGGCGCAGGCCGGAATCGCCGCCTTCGTGGAGTGGTTCCGGCACCCGGACGAAGCGCCGGAGATCACTGCGGATGTGTTCGGGACCGCGCCGCGCGAGTTGGCCCGCGCGGTCACCCTGCAGCAGACCGTGGAGCTGGTCCGGGTCACCATCGAGATCGTCGAGGAACGGGTAGGCGAGCTGGCCGCACCGGGTGAGGAACCGATGCTCCGCCAGGCGGTGCTGCGCTACTCCCGGGAGATCGCGTTCGCGGCCGCCGAGGTGTACGCCAGGGCGGCCGAGGCCCGCGGCGCCTGGGATGCCAGGCTCGAGGCGCTGGTCGTGGACGCACTGCTGCGCGGCGAGGCCGACGAGGCGGTCCGATCGCGGGCGGCCGCACTCGGCTGGGGAACCCCCGACTCCGTCGTCGTGGTCGCCGGCCTCGCTCCGGACGCCCAGCCCGACCTGGTCGTCGACGGGCTTCGCCGGGCTGCGCGGCACGCCGGCTACGAGGTGCTCACCGGAGTGCACGGCGACCGGCTGGTCGCGGTGCTCGGCGGCGTCGCCGACCCGCTGGCGGCGGCAAGCGGGTTGGTCGGCCAGTTCCGCAAGGGCCCGGTTGTGGTCGGCCCGACTGTGGGCGACTTGCTGGTCGCGACCCGGTCCGCCGAAGAGGCGCTGTCCGGGCTACGAGCGGCGCCGGCGTGGCCGGACGCGCCCCGTCCGGTGCATGCGGCCGACCTGCTTCCGGAGCGCGCGCTGCTCGGTGACGAGCACGCCAAGACTGCGCTGGTGGAGGAGGTCTACAGACCCCTGGCCGCTGCCGGTTCGGCACTGCTGGAGACCGCGGCCACCTACCTGCAGCAGGCGGCCTCACTGGAGTCGGCCGCGCGAATGCTGTTCGTCCACCCCAATACCATTCGCTACCGGCTCCGGCGGGTCACGGAACTCACTGGATACGCCCCCACCGACGCAAGATCGGCTTTCGTCCTGCAGGTGGCCCTGGCCCTCGGACGACTCGACGACGCCGGGCCTACGTTGTAGGAACCCGACAAAAACCGCGCGGGGATGTTCATCCGGCTCCACACCAGCGCCGCGCGGCAGGCTCAGCGAAGCTCGATATGTGCTGGTACTCGTCGCCCCCGGGCAAGGCGCTCAAGCCCCCGGTTTCCTCGCTCCATGGCTCGACCTTCCCGGATTCGAGGACCGGCTGCACTGGCTATCCGCATGCGCCGGGCTCGACCTGGTGCACTACGGAACGCATGCGGATGCGGAGGAGATCCGCGACACCGCGGTCGCGCAGCCGCTGCTGGTCGCGGCCGGCCTGGTGTCCGCACTCGCGCTGTTCCCGCATCCCGCCGACGCGTTCAAGGTGGTCGGCGCGGCCGCCGGCCACAGCGTGGGTGAGATCACTGCCGCCGCCGGCGCCGGTGTCATCAGCGCCGAGCAGGCGATGGTGCTGGTCCGGGAACGCGGCCGGGCCATGGGGGCGGCCGCGGCCGTACTGCCGACCGGAATGACCGCGGTGCTCGGCGGCGAGCCGGACACGGTCATAGCCAAGATCGAGGAGCACGGGCTGACCCCGGCGAACATCAACGGCGCCGGTCAGATTGTTGCCGCCGGCACGCTGGCCCAGTTGGAAGCCTTCCAGGCCGATCCACCCGCCGGCGCGCGGCTGCGCCCGCTGTCCGTAGCCGGCGCATTCCACACTCAGCACATGGCGCCCGCGGTCGAGACGCTCGCCCGCTACGCCCGCGCGGTGTCCACCCACGACGCCAGACTGCGGCTGGTCTCCAACGCCGACGGCACGGTGGTCCACCACGGACGCGAAGTGCTGCGCCGAATTGTCGGCCAGGTCAGCGCGCCGGTCCGCTGGGACCTGTGCATGCGCACGCTCGGCGAGCTCGGCGTTACGGGCGTCATCGAGGTCCCACCGGCCGGGACGCTCACCGGTCTGATCAAGCGTGCTCTACCCGAAGTCGAGACGCTGGCCCTGAAGACCCCGGACGACCTGGATACGGCCCGGGCGTTCGTGGACAAGCACGCCGCCGCCAGCCCGCTGGAGGGCTCGCCGACCTGGCGGCTGATCGTCTCGCCCGGCTCCGGCACTGTACGGATAGACCAGGCCGACGTGGGTACGCACCTGGAGCCGGGCGCCGTAGTCGGTGCCGTGGCGTCCAGGCGCGGCGAGTCTGCGCTGGTCGCGCCGCACGGGGGAACAATCGTGGAGTGGCTGGTCCACGACGGGGATCCGGTCACCCCCGGTCAGCCACTGGTCCGGCTCTATCCCGAGGGGGTTCCCGCATGAGCGTGCCGATCAAGCCTGGGACCGGATCCGCATACGCGCGCATCCTCGGCTTCGGCGGCTACCGCCCCGCCCGGGTGGTCACCAACGAAGAGATCTGCCAGAACATCGACTCCAGTGACGAGTGGATCCAGGCCCGGTCCGGCATCGTGACCAGGCGCTGGGCAAACGACGAGGAGACCGTCCAGGCGATGTCGGTCGCCGCGGCGGGCAAGGCGCTGGCCAACTCCGGGGTGCGGGCCGACCAGATCGGCGCGGTCATCGTGTCCACCGTTTCGCACCTGTACCAGACCCCCGCCATCGCCACCTCGATCGCCGAGGAGCTCGGTGCCAAGGGCGCCGCCGCATTCGACGTCTCGGCCGCCTGCGCGGGTTTCTGCTACGGCGTCGGCCTTGCCGACGGAATGATCCGGACCGGCTCGGCCGAGCACGTCATCGTGATCGGCGTCGAGCGGCTGTCCGACCTGACGGATCACCACGACCGGTCGACCGCGTTCCTGTTCGCGGACGGGGCCGGCGCGGCCGTGATCGGTCCGTCCGACGAGCCCAGCATCGGCCCGGTGGTCTGGGGCTCCGACGGTTCGCAGTCGGGGCTCATCAGCCAGGAGGAGAGCTGGGAGCAGGCGTTCCACACCGCCGGCGGCGCGGAGTGGCCACATCTGCGGATGGAAGGCAATCCGGTGTTCCGCTGGGCGGTCTGGGAAATGGCCAGGGTCGCCGAGCAGGCTTTGGCAGCCGCCGGAGTCAGCGCCGCCGACCTGGATGCGTTCGTTCCCCATCAAGCCAACATGCGCATCACCGACGCGATGGTGAGGGCGCTGAAACTGCCCGAGACCGTGCGGGTTGCCCGCGACATCGCCCACCAGGGCAACACGTCGGCGGCTTCCATCCCGCTCGCGATCGAGCGCATGCTGGAATCAGGCGAGGTCAAGAGCGGGGAAACCGCGTTGATCATCGGATTCGGCGCCGGACTGGCCTATGCGGCGCAGGTCATCAGACTGCCATAGGTTTCTGCGACAGCCCGCGCTATGCGGGACCCAACCCCCAACCAGATGCGTTAGGAGCATGAACACGATGGCTCACACCGAGCAGGAGATCCTCGGCGGCCTGGCGGAGATCGTCAACGAGATCGTCGGCGTACCGGCGTCCGAGGTCCAGCCGGACAAGTCATTCACCGACGACCTGGACGTCGACTCACTGTCCATGGTCGAGGTGGCGATGGCAGCACAGGACAAGTTCGGCGTGACGATTCCGGACGAGGAGATCAAGAACCTGAAGACCGTCGGAGACGCGGTCAGCTACATCGCCAAGCACAGCTGACCGACCGGTCCAGCGATCATGTACAGCTGACGGCAAGCGTGATCACCACGAAGTAGCGAGCCGTCGAACCACAGGAGGATCCACCGCAATGACCACGAGTCCCGTAGTCGTCACCGGCCTCGGCGCTACCACGCCCGTAGGCGGTGACGTCGAAGCGACGTGGTCCGCCCTGCTCGCCGGGAAGTCCGGCGTCGTGGCGCTCACCGAGGACTGGGCCGCCGAGCTGCCGGTGCGGATCGCCGCGCCGGTGGCTGTGGACCCCAGCGATGTGCTGGAGCGGGTGCAGGCTCGCCGCCTCGACCGGTCCGGGCAGTTCGCAGTCATCGCCGCCCGCGAGGCGTGGGCCGACGCCGGCGCCGTCGATGTCGATCCGGAGCGGCTGGCGGTTGTGGTCGCCTCCGGGATCGGCGGCGTGCACACGCTGCTGTCGAACTACGACATCCTCAAGGAGAAGGGCCCGCGCCGGGTCTCGCCGCTGGCCATTCCGATGCTGATGCCGAACGGCCCCGCGGCCAGTGTCGCGCTCGAGGTGGGCGCGCGCGGCGGGGTGCATACGCCGGTGTCGGCGTGCTCATCGGGCGCCGAGGCGATCGCCAACGGCCTGAGCCTGATCAGGTCGGGGCGAGTCGACGTCGTCATCGCCGGCGGCACCGAGGCCGCCATCCACCCGCTGCCGATGGCGGCATTCGCGACGATGATGGCGCTGTCACGGCGCAACGACGAACCGACCCGGGCATCCCGGCCGTACGACAAGGCCAGGGACGGCTTCGTACTCGGCGAGGGGGCCGGGATCGTCGTGCTGGAGTCGGCCGACCGGGCCGCCCAGCGGGGCGCACGGATCTACGCCGAGGTGGCCGGAGCCGGGCTCACCTCGGACGCGCACCACATCGCCCAGCCGGACCCGGTCGGGGTCGGCGCGGCCCGGGCGATGAAGGAGGCGATCGCCGACGCGAACCTTGCGCCGGACCAGATCGTTCACATCAATGCGCACGCGACCTCGACTCCCCAAGGCGACGTCGCGGAGGCAGTGGCCATCCGCAACGCCTTGGGCGAGGCCGCCCAGGGGGCGACGATCTCGGCCACGAAGTCGATGACCGGGCACCTGCTCGGTGCCGCGGGTGCGGTGGAGGGGATCGCGACGATCCTGGCCCTGTACCACCGGCTCGCCCCACCCACCATCAACCTGGACGATCCGGACGACGACGTGCGCTTGGACGTCGTTCGCGGCGAGCCGCGCGCGCTGCCCGACGGACCGATCGCCGCGCTTAACAACTCCTTCGGCTTCGGCGGTCACAACGTCGCAGTCGCCCTGCGTAGTCATGCCTGATCGCCTAGCAGCGGAGGTCCTCCCGTGACCATCCTCGACCAGCGGCCCAGCACAGATCCCGATCTGGATCCGCGGGATCCGCGCCTGCGGCTCTCCCAGCTGTTCGACACCGGCAGCATCGAGCTGATCACGCCTGAGGACGACAGCGGCGTACTCGCCGCGGTCGGCCGCATCGACGGCGCACCGTCGGTCGCGTTCGTATCGGACGCGCGGCTGCAGGGCGGCGCCATGGGGATCGACGGGTGCCGGGTCATCCTCTCCGCGTATGAGCGCGCACTTGCTGACGGGGTACCGGTGATCGGCCTCTGGCACTCGGGCGGCGCACGATTGCGCGAGGGCGTGGCCAGCCTGCACGCGGTCGGCCAGGTCTTCGCCATCATGACCAGGGCATCCGGGAAGATCCCGCAGATCTCGGTGGTGCTCGGACCGGCCGCCGGCGGCGCCGCGTACGGTCCGGCGCTGACCGATGTGGTCATCCTCGGCCCGGACGGCCGGGTCTTCGTCACCGGGCCGGACGTCGTCCGTTCGGTCACCGGTGAGGATGTGGACGCGCTGCGACTTGGCGGGCCGGAACCGCACGGCCGGCGGTCCGGCGTGGTCCATGTGGTGGCCGAGTCGACCGCTGCCGCGTACGAGGAGGCCAGGCGGCTGGCGGCGCTGCTCGGTGACCAGGGTCGTCTCAACCTCGCCGCGGTGAGCGAGGTAGACCTCGCCGGCTACCTGCCGGAGTCGGCCAAGCGCGCCTACGACGTCCACGGTTTGGTCGAGCACCTGCTCGACGAGGACTCGGTGCTTGAGTTGCACCCGAAATGGGCGCCGAACGTCGTCACGTCGCTGGGCCGGCTCGGCGGACGCACCGTCGGGATCATCGCGAACAACCCGCTGCGCCTCGGCGGCTGCCTGGACTCGGCGTCCGCGGAGAAGGCGGCCCGGTTCGTGCGCATGTGCGATGCGTTCGGCGTGCCGCTGATCGTGATCGTGGACGTACCCGGCTACCTGCCCGGGGTCGGCCAGGAATGGGACGGCGTGGTGCGCCGCGGCGCCAAGCTGCTGCACGCGTTCGCCGAGGCGGCGGTACCGCGGGTGACACTGGTGACCCGCAAGGCCTACGGCGGCGCCTACATCGCGATGAACTCGCGCGCGCTCGGCGCGACCAAGGTGTTCGCTTGGCCGACCGCCGAGGTTGCGGTGATGGGCGCGGTAGCGGCAGTGCGGATCCTGCACCGGCGCCGGCTGGCCGAGGTCGCCGACGACCTGCGCGGCCAGGTCGAGGAAGAGCTGGCGGTCGAGCACGAGAAGGTGGCCGGTGGCCTGGACCGGGCTATGGAGATCGGCGTAGTCGACGAGGTGGTCGAACCAACCAAGACCCGCGGTGCGATCGCGGCCGCGATCGTCGCCGCACCCCAGGTGCGCGGCAGTCACGGCAACATCCCGCTGTAGTCGCTGTAGTCGCTGTAGTCGACATCCGCAACCTGCCGATCATTACCGGCGATGTGCGCAGACAACCCGGACAAATTGGGTGATCATTTGCGCACAACACCGGTAATGATCAGGAAGTGCGCAGTTACTGCGGCACAACTCGGCTGTAACGGCGCCACCCGAATGTAGGGCGGGTGGGGCGGTCGAGCGGACCGCCCCACCCGCGTCTGGGTGAGCTACGAGGCTGCGCCGAACACCTCGAGCTCGGACATATCCATGAACTGGCACGCGGAGAAGTTCCCAGGACACGTGCCACCGGCCTCGACCAGCTGGGTCGACACCATTGTGAACCGGACGAACTGAATGTTGTCCGTGGTGCCGGGGTTCAGCGGAACGCTGTTCAGCCGATGCCGATCAGCGACCCCGAATCGCCCGCTGGCCGCGAGCGCGAACGTTACCCCGTCGGTCGAGGTCTCGAGCCGGAAGTCACCGGTCGACGCACTGCCGCCGTCCCCGCAGGTGTTGCCGGGGTCGATGGCGATCTCGGTCACGTCCACCGCAGCCGGCAGCCGGATCGTCACGAACTTCGGGGTCTCGACTCCGTTGACGAAGTCGCTGGTGCTACCCCAACCGTTGCCGAGCGACTGGTCGATCGCGCCGGTCGGACCGCAGCCGAACGCGGTGAAGTCCGGACCGTTGAACGCAACCACCTGGCCGCCACCGCTGAGTGCCGCCCAGTCCCGACGCAGCGCCCAGTTCTTCACCTGGGTGCGCGACGCGATGCTGAGCGTCACCACCTGCCGGTCGTAGCCGGCGCCTCGAGCGAACACACCCGCGTACGTGCCCGGGAATATTCCGTTGATGGTGTAGATGCCGGACGCGTTGGTGAGCGCGGCGAAATCACCTGGGAACCCGGAGGCGTGCCCGCCGAAGCCCACCAGAATGCCGGCGACCGGCGCTCCGGTGTCCTGGTCGAGCACCCGGCCGGTCAGCGTGCCGGTCGGCGTGTTCGGCGCCGGCGGCAACGAGAAGTCCTCGACCGGATTCGAGTCGTCACCGTCCACCGCGGCCGCGAAGAAGCCCATGCCACGGTGCGAGAACACCTGCCAGATCGTCGTGTTGGCCCTGCCGTTGTTGACGACCTGGTCGGCCTGCAGGATCGAGTTGCGCATGTCGAGGAACGACGGGTTCGACGGTGCGAGCTCCATCGCCCTGGTGACCAGCGACTCGGTCAGCCTGGACCCGAGCTGCTTGCGCAGATCCCACAGCGTCTCCGCCCAGATCTCACCGTCGGCGTGCACCTCCGGGCCTCCGATGATGCGGCCGAAGTCGCCGTAGGTGTAGCCGCCCGGTCCGCCGCCCGGGGTGCCCGGGCAAGCCGGCGAGGTCGAGCCGACCGCACAGTCGACCGGCTGGGTACGGATCAGGTTCTGACCACCGAACTCGACATACTTGCCGATGATCAGTTCGCCCTCGGTGGCGGTGTCCCGCTCGAAGCCGTCCTTGACCAGGAAGTCCATCGCATACCAGTCGCTCCACGCCTCACCCATGGAGCCGGCTTGGACCGAGCCCAGGGTCGAGTTGCCCAGCGCGTCCACGACGAGCCGGTTGGACAGGCCGTGGGTGTACTCGTGGTAGACGATGTCGGCCGGGTCGCCGCCGTTGGCCTTCAGGAACGGGTCGTCCTCGAGCGCCGCTGGGTCATGAAACAGGAACATCTGCATCCGCGGCGG
>DATFRM010000188.1:0-17442 GCA_035263265.1 Actinomycetes bacterium | reverse complement strand
GCGTACAAGCCGCTGTCGGTGTCGGGGTACCACATCCGCGAGGCGGGGGCGACGGCCGCGCAGGAGCTGGCGTTCACCCTGGCCGACGGTTTCGGCTACGTGGAGCTCGGGCTGTCCCGGAGGCTCGATCTGGACAGCTTCGCGCCGGGCCTGTCGTTCTTCTTCGACGCGCACATCGACTTCTTCGAGGAGATTGCGAAGTTCCGGGCGGCCCGGCGGATCTGGGCTCGCTGGCTGCGTGACGTCTATGGCGCGAAGACCGAACGGGCGCAGTGGCTGCGCTTCCACACCCAGACCGCGGGCGTCTCGCTGACCGCGCAGCAGCCGGACAACAACGTGGTCCGGACCGCGATCGAGGCGCTGGCCGCGGTGCTGGGCGGGACGAACTCGCTGCATACCAACGCGCTGGACGAGGTTCTCGCCCTGCCCAGCGAGCGGGCTGCCGAGATCGCGCTGCGGACCCAGCAGGTGATCATGTCCGAGACCGGCGTGGGCAACGTGGCCGATCCGCTCGGCGGTTCGTGGTATGTCGAGGCGCTGACCGACCGGATGGAGACCGAGGCCGAAGCGATCTTCGCGCGGATCAAGCAGATGGGTGAGCTCGCTCCCAAGCGGGAGCACCCGATCGGCCCGATGACCTCTGGCATCCTGCGCGGGATCGAGGATGGCTGGTTCATGGCCGAGATCGCAGAGTCGGCGTTCCGCTATCAGCAGCAGCTGGAGAAGGGCGAGAAGAAGATCGTCGGGGTGAACTGCTACACCGAGACGGTCGAGCAGCCGCTGGACATTCTGCGCATCAGCCACGAAGTGGAGCTCGAGCAGCGCCGGGTGCTGGCGGAGCGCCGCGGCCACCGCGACGACGCGGCGGTGCGGACCTCGCTGGATCGGCTCATCGCGGTCGCCGGAACAGAGGAGAACATGATTCCGGCAATGCTGGACGCGGTCCGGGCCGAAGCCACCCTGGGCGAGATCTGCGGCGCGCTCCGCTCGATCTGGGGCACCTACTCGGAACCGGCGCGATTCTGACCTCGCCGTCTGCTCCATGGCCGAGTGGGGCGGCTTTGGTCAGGTGGGGAGGGACAGGCAAGATGGTGAGCATGCAACAGGAGCCGGGGTTTGTGCACGGAGCAGTAGACCTGTCGGCCGTGCGGTCGGCGCCGGCAGCGGCCGGCGATACGGCTCAGCCGGGCGGATCGTGGGTCATCGACGGCACCGAGGCAAACTTTCAAACCGAGGTCATCGACCGCTCGCTGATCGTGCCGGTGGTGCTCGACCTGTGGGCGGACTGGTGTCAGCCGTGCAAGCAGTTGTCTCCGATCCTGGAGCGGCTGGCCAATTCGGCCGGCGGCCGGTGGGTGCTAGCGAAGATCGACGTGGACGCGAACCAGCGGCTGGCGGCCGCGTTCGGTGTGCAAGGCATTCCGGCGGTCTTCGCCGTGGTCAAGGGACAGCCGCTGCCGCTGTTCACGGGCGCACTGCCGGAGACAAACGTGCGCCAGTTCATCGATGAGTTGTTGCGGGTCGCGGTGGAGAACGGGGTAAGCGGCACGGTGCCACCGCTCAACGGCCAGCAGGACACCGAGGGTCAGCCGACCGCGGCAGCGGGCGCGGAACCGGCCGCACCGCCCGGGGATCCGGATATGGACGCCGCGATGGCCGCGATCGAGGCGGGGGACCTTGACGCCGCAGTCGCGGCGTACGAGAAGGTCCTGGCGAACCGGCCGGACGATGCAGAGGCTCGCAGCGGGCTGGCCGCCGTTCACCTGGTCAAGCGAACCAACGAGCTGGACGAGGCGGCCGTGCGCCGCGCCGCCGACGAGCGCCCGACCGACGTGACCGTGCAGATCGAGGCGGCCGATCTGGAGATGATCGCCGACAACGTGGACGAGGCGTTCGAGCGCTTGATCGAGACGGTGCGGCAAACCTCTGGCGAGGATCGCGACGCGGCTCGTACTCACCTGATCGCGCTCTTCGACGTCGCCGGGCCTGACGACGTCCGAGTGTCGCGAGCCCGGACCAAGCTCGCCAACGCGCTGTTCTGAGGTTTGACGCGTTCCACCCGCACAGAGTTGCCAAATCGTGACCGAGCCAGTTCGATCACTCAAAGTGACTGTTAGTCGATCATCGGCCCGAATGGGCTTGCTGCCGGTAACTCTCAGTGCGAGGGCCAGCCGTTATCGGCTCGGATGTACATTACTGACCAGTTAGTAGCCCTCTTGTCGGCATGGCCGACTGACGACACTATGTGCGCACCTGGTGGCGGCAGCCGTGCCGGCACTGGGGCCTGGGGGGTGCCGTCACGCGCGGAGCCCCTCTGGAGCCAATGGCGTGGCCACGCCGGCGGCTCAACCGGTTCCACGCACGGGTGCTCGTCGTGGCTCCGGGCCCCTCATTACGCGTCGATGTCTTTCCCGGGACCGACACGATGCGCAACGAGATCAGGAGGTCTCAGTGGCTGAGCAAGTGGGCCGGGTGACCGGTCGCACGCGCTGGCGGCGCTTCGGCGTCGCCATGATTCCGGGCTTAGTCGGGGCGTTTGCGCTGGGGTTCGCGGTGTACCAGGGGGCCCTTGCGGTCTCCTTCGCGGTATCCGGCACCCAGTTCAAGGTTTCCTCGTCGAGGCTCGAAGGTACCGGCTTCCAGCAGTTCGGAGGCTTGGACCATGAGGCCAACGGCACGCCCCATCCGGTCGCCGTTTCGGTGATCGGGGACGCGACGCTGGATGACCTTTGCCAGTCCGTTCGGGTGAGCATCCCCGGACTTGGCAGCGCTGTGGTAAAGATCAACGCTGGTGCTGGTGCCAAGGAGGTCCACGCTACGAACCTCGTGGTCGACGCCACCCAGCTCAGCGGCGATGCCACATTCACTACGATGAGGATTGGCCAAGATGCCGGTCAGATGACCGGCAACAGCCAGCTGGCCGGTGCGTTCGGTCAGTCCGCCAACTCGGTAGTGATCGAGAACCTGCAGCAGACGGCGTGGGCAACCACGGCAGGCGAGTTCACGCTCGCCGGTCTGAGCCTCGGGTTCTCCGGGTCTGAGTGCTTCTGACCCTGCTCGGCGAAGGCGGGCGATCCGGTCGTGCGTGACCGGGTCGCCCGCCTCAGCCCTTAGTTGACGAGCAAGGAGTGCGCAGGTGTCCGCAGAACATGGCCACGACGAGGCCGTGGGAGAGCCCGAGGACGAGCGTCTCGGCTGGCGCCGGCGGTTCCGCTACTGGCGAGCAACCCGGCCGTTCTGGGCCGGACTCATCACCATGTTCGCCGGGCTGTGGCTGATCTGGTCGCCGCAGGTCGCGATCGGCGGGCTCGCGATGACGATCGGGATCGTCACCGACGGCTGGCTGATCGGTGCTCTGTTGATCATCCTGGCCATCGGAGTATGGCTGCAACCCCAGGTCCGGGGGCTTGCCGGAGCGATGATCATCGTCCTCTCGCTCGGATCGTTCATTAAGATCAACTTCGGTGGCTTTCTGATCGGAATGCTGGCCGGCCTCGTCGGCGGCTCGATGGCCATCGCGTGGACACCGGACGTATCGCAGGACGACCTCGACGAGGACGAAGAGCAGGAGTTCGAGGAGCAAGAGCTCGAGGAGCCATCGGATCAACTAATCCCGATGGCTGACTATCGCGAGGATCGATCGGGCGTCATCAGCGATCACGAGCCGGCCACCGAGCCGGTGGGCGGTGCAGAAGCGCCGCCGTGGTCCGAGCCCGAACTACCCGAGCGGTCGCCGGACCCGGCATGGCCCGAGCGGTCGCCTGACCCGGCATGGCCCGAGCGGTCGCCTGACCCAGCTTCGCCCGAGCATCCATCGGCGCCCCGGCCGAACGAGGTGGCGCAGTCGCCAGGGCGGTATGTGCCGTCTCCACCATCACCCGCTCCGCAGCCAAGTGGGCCGGCCCCAGCCCGCCCGAGTTGGCCGGCCGCGGACTCGGACCGGGATCGCACCGCCGGCGACGCAGGCGGGACCACGATCGCGTTATCGGGCGCCGTCGCGATCATCTCCGTACTCGCGGTTCTCTTGGTGCTCGGCCTGTCGAGCGCCGCCGTTGGGCAGGACGGCAGCCCGACGCCCTCACCGAAGCCCTCACCCACGCCATCGCCAAGTCCGACTCCCACCCCGATCGCGACGCCGTCCCCGTCCAACTCGCCGACCGCGACGCCGTCGACGAGCCCGACCACCGAGCCGAGCCCCACAACGACGCCTCCGAAGCGGATCCGCGCGGCCGCCGGGGCGCCGCAACCGGCCGGTATGACCGGGCGGCTCACCGCCGACTCGTCCACGATGTCCGGGCTGCAGTTCGACGGCGTGGTCACCTACGAGGGCACCCCGCATGGCACGGTGCGCGCGTTGCGGTTCACCGCGGAGCGCAACGAGCTGAACGACATGATGCTTCGGGTGACCATCGGCGGCGTGACCACCACGATCCAGGACGGCGAGAACGACACCACGGTCCTGGCCGGCAACGTGGTCATGGACGTGACCAGGATTGCCGGCAATCTCGACGGAGTTCCGGTCGAGTTCACCCCGGACAACCCGCCTCCGCAGGTGGTCTCACCCATGGTGCTGACGGATCTGTCGGCCGACCTACTGCTGCTGCAGGCCGGCCGGATGGACATCCCCAACATGAGCCAGGCGCTCGGCTGAGCTCCGGCTCAGGTGCATGTCCCTTACCCGCGGTTGAACAAAGGCCGGAGCATCGGCCCCACTACGGCAACCGCTACGCTCCGGCTGACCAGGTACCGGTCCTGGTGGCCAGGAGGTTGGCGTGGGCGAGTTCATACGGCTCGAGGTGGACGGGGCGATCGGCACGATCCGGCTGGACCGGCCGCCGATGAACGCGCTGAACGCGCAGGTCCAAGAGGAGCTTCGGCAGGCTGCGGTAGAGGCGACCGAGCGTGCGGACGTGCGGGCGGTGGTCGTCTACGGCGGGGAGAAGGTGTTCGCCGCAGGCGCTGACATCAAAGAGATGCACACGATGTCGTACACCGACATGGTGGCGCACTCGACCGACCTGCAGCTTGCGTTCACCTCAGTAGCCCGGATCCCCAAGCCGGTGGTCGCCGCGGTCGCCGGCTACGCACTGGGCGGCGGCTGCGAGCTCGCGTTGTGCGCCGACATCCGGATCGCGGCCGAGGACGCCAGACTCGGCCAGCCGGAGATCTTGCTCGGCATCATCCCGGGTGCTGGCGGCACCCAGCGGATGTCTCGCCTGGTCGGGCCGGCCAAGGCCAAGGACATCATCTTCACTGGGCGGATGGTGGCAGCGGCCGAGGCGCTGACCATCGGCCTGGTGGATCGGGTAGTACCGGCCGCCGAGCTATACCAGGCCGCACGCGACTGGGCCGGACAGTTCGCGCACGGTCCCGCGTTCGCGTTGCGGGCCGCGAAGAGCGCGGTTGACCGGGGCCTGGAAGCCGATCTGGACACCGGGCTCGAAATCGAACGGCTCCAGTTCGCCGGCCTGTTCGCGACCGAGGACAAGAAGATCGGGTTCGAGTCGTTCATCGCCCACGGCCCCGGTAAGGCCGCGTTCAGCGGTTCCTGATGTCGGTGGCTCGGCCGGCCAGTGCCGCCGACGTGGCGGCCGCCTGGGACGACCCGAAGCTGGCCAACGTGCTGTACCACGACTGGGAGGCGGACCACTACGACCAGAAGTGGTCCATCGACTTCGATCAGCGCTGCATCGACTACGCCAGGGATCGGTTCGTCGCGGTGGCCGGCACGGCCGGGTGGCCGTACCGCCGCGCGCTCGAACTCGGCTGCGGCACCGGCTTCTTCCTGCTCAACCTCAAGCAGGCCGGCGTGCTGGATCAAGGGTTCGTCACCGACCTGTCACCGGGCATGGTGACGGCGGCGTCGCGGAACGCGGCCAAGCTCGGGTTCGCCGTGTCCGGCCGGGTGGCCGACGCCGAGTCGATCCCATATCCGGATGCGAGCTTCGACCTGGTCGTCGGGCATGCGGTGCTACACCACATTCCGGATGTGGAACTGGCGTTCCGCGAGGTGTTGCGGGTGCTCGAGCCGGGCGGCCGATTCGTGTTCGCCGGGGAGCCAACCCGGTGGGGAGACGCGATCGCGCGCCGGCTGTCCCGGGCGACCTGGGCCCTCACCACCCGGTTGACCCGGTTTCCGGGGCTGGCTTCCCGGTGGTCACGACCCCAAGTGGAGCTGGACGAGTCCTCCCGGGCGGCCGCGCTCGAGGCCGTGGTGGACCTGCACACGTTCGACCCGGCCGCGCTGGCCGGCTTGGCGCGCGCGGCCGGTGCGGTCGGGGTGGATACGGTGACCGAGGAGCTGACCGCGGCCTGGTTCGGCTGGCCGGTGCGGACCTTCGAAGCGGCGGTCAACCCGGACCGGCTCGGCTGGAACTGGGCGATGTTCGCGTACCGGAGCTGGCAGCAGCTGTCGGCACTGGATCGGGCACTCGCTCGAGTTGTCCCGGCGCGGTTCTATTACAACGTCTTGATCACCGGCCGCAAACCCGGCGCGTCTGTGAAGGATCCGAGTACCAAGCCCGGCCGGATCCCCGGCATGCCCGGCATTTCCGGTCGATGGTCGGCAGTTGGTACTCGGATCCTTCCCGCGCTGGACAGCACGGGGATTGGGTACCTTCGGTGGCGTGTCCACGCCCGCAGCCGCACGACCGGCACGCCTGCTGAGTGCCCGGAACGTGCGGTGGGTGATCAAGCACCGGGCCTGGTCGCCATATCACCTGCGGCGCTACCTGCGGTTCGCGGTGCTCCGGCTGCGGAACCCCGGGGTGATCACCGAAGGGTTCGTGTTCCTGGGCCGGGACGTTGAGCTGCACGCGCGGAAGGGGTACGGCCGGCTCGTGCTCGGCGCGCTCTGCCATATCGGCGACGGCAGCCGGCTGCGGGCGCATGAGGGCACGCTGCGGATCGGACCGAAGGCGGTGCTCGCCGGCCGGGTGACGGTCAACTGCTACCTCGATGTCTCGATCGGAGCGAAGGCCCTGGTCGCGGATGACGTCTACATCACCGACTTCGATCACCGCTTTGCCGACCTGACGTTGCCGATCAAGGACCAGGGGATCGTGAAGGCACCGGTCCGGATCGGTGCTGACTCCTGGATCGGCACCAAGGCCACGGTGCTGCGCGGCGTGGACGTGGGCGAGGGGTCCGTGATCGCCGCGAACAGCGCGGTGACCAAGGACATCCCGCCGTTCAGCGTGGCCGCTGGGGTGCCCGCCCGGGTAGTGCGATCACGCCGGCCGGAGGCCTCCGAGTGACCACCAGCACCGAGACGGACGCCGCGCCGGCCGCCGACCGGGAGGAGCCGCCAGCACCCAGTCGCTGGCTGCGCAGCCCAGCCGCGTTGGCCGCGTTTGCCGTGGTCGTGGGAGTCGCTATCCGGCTCTGGTACCTGACCACGCCGCAGGCCGCGCTCGACGGTGACGAGGCGATGACCGGGTTGATGGTTCGGCGCATTCTGGACGGGCATTGGTACGCGTACCTGGCCGGACAGCGCTACAACGGCGCGATCGAGCAGTACCTGCAGGCGCTGGTCTGGGCGGTGCTCCCGCAGAGCCCGTTCACGTTGCGGCTCGCCCAGGTCGCCGTGGCCGCGCTCGTGATCGTGATGATCTACCTGGTCGGCACCCGGATGCTGGCCACCCGGTGGCACGCCGCGCTGGCCGCGCTGCTGTTCGCGACCGGGCCGTTCTTCAACATCTGGAAGGGTGTGCGCAGCCACGGCGCGTACCCGACTGCCCAGCTCATCGGCCTGGCCGGGGTCTATTGCGCGCTTCGGCTGCGGGAGAGCTACCAGCGCCGGTGGTTGCTCGGGCTGGCCGGGGCTTGCGGGCTTGCCCTGTGGGCGTCGTGGTCGGCGGCGTTCCTGCTGATCCCTGCGGTGATCTACGCACTGCCGGCGCTCTGGCGGCATGCTCGCGGGCGCTGGTCCGACCTCGCATTGGCCGGGCTCGCGCTGCTGGTCGGCTATGCGCCCGCGCTGGCCTGGGCGGTGGCCAACGGCTCGGTGCCGTTGCTCGGCGGGTCCCAGCCGCACCGCACCCCCTGGGAGCGGCTGGCGAGCCTGGCCAGCCCGGTGCTGCGCGAGTTCGTCGGCGTTGGCTACCGGTACGGCCGGCCGGGCTGGCCGATCGTGGCCCAGTTCGCGCTGCTCGCCGTACTCGGCGCCGCGTACCTGGTCGCCGTGTACCGACGCCTGGGACCTGGCCGTCGCGATGCCGAGCCTGCGGCCCGGCCGACCGACATCCTGCTGCTGGCCGTCCCGGTCACCGCAGTGCTCTACGCGATATCGAAGTACACCTGGTTCATCGGCGAGCCGCGCTACCTGTTCGCGGCCTATCCCGCGCTTGCGCTCGGCATTGCCGCGCTGGTTCCAGCCGCGGGCAAGCGCGCGATCGCGATCGGCGCTGCGATCACGATGCTCTGGGTCGGCACCTCGGCCGGTCTGCTCGCCGCGCATCACAACGACGGCTTCGGAGACCTCAGTGCGTGCTATCGGACCGTCGCCGACTGGCTGCAGTCGCACGGGATCACCGTCGTCTACTCCGACTACTGGACGGGGCTCCCGATGCAACTCGCCGCCGGCGACCGGATCACGGTCGGGCTGGTGGAGGGCGGGCATTCGAAGTTCCCGCAGAACCGCCGGGCCGCGGACGCAGTCGCCGACCCGGTGTACGTGGCCGGCCACGTGATCGATCCGATGGACCTGGAGATCGACGACGTGCGGCTGCTGGACCAGACCTTCGCGGCGCACGGCATGACCACGCAGCGCACCGAGGTCGCTTGCACGGTCGTCTACCAGCATTGGCGGCCGCTGCACTGGCCGTGGGAGTTGGGCATCGGCTATCCGCCGCTGCAACCTGCCAAGTAGCCGGCCGACTGCTCAGGCGAACAGATTCTCGTCGCCCACCACGAGCGGCTGGGGCAGGACGGGCTCGTCCAGCGTGCGCAGCTCGGCCCGTACCGCCGCGTCCTGTTCAACCGCTTTCCGGTAGACCGCCACGGTTCGCTCGGCGATCGTCGTCCAGCGATACGCCGTGGCGAGCACGGCTCTGGCATCGCGCACCAGCCGGTGGGCGAGCACCTCATCGGAGAGCACCGAATCGACCGCGGCGGCGAGCCCGGCCACGTCGCCCGCTTCGAATCGCAGCCCGGTCACTCCGTGCTCGACGATCTCGCGCAGACCGCCCGTGTCGGCGACGACCAGCGGAGTACCGGAGGCCGCCGCTTCAAGCGTCGCGATGCCGAACGGCTCGTAGATCGACGGGACGATCGCGCAATCGGCGGCGGCGGCAAGCGCAGCCAGCTCCTCCTGCTCGAGCCAGCCGGTGAACGTCACCGCGCGGCTCACCCGACACGATCGGGCCAGGGCGCGCAGCTCGGCCTCCCGGCTGCCCCGTCCGGCGATGACCAGCCGCAGGCCAGGATGTACTTGACGGAGTCCGGGCAGCGCCCGCACCAGGGTGTGCAGACCCTTCTCCCACTCCAGCCGCCCGGTGTAGACGACGAGGGGGCCGTTCGGGGCATACCGCTTGCGCAGCGCGCTCGCGGCCGCCAGGTCGACGCGCCAGCGCTCCAGGTCGATGCCGTTCGGGATCACGTCGAGCTTGCCCTCGGGCAGGCCGAACAGCGTGCTGACCTCGGCACGCATGTACGAGGAACAGGTGATCACTCGCCGCGCCTGGTATGTCAACCACCACTCGACGCTGTGGATCGCCTTGCTCACCGGATTGCGTAGCCAGCCTTGGTGGCGCCCGGCTTCGGTGGCGTGCAGCGTCGCGACCAGCGGGATCCGTAGTGCGTCCCGCAGCGTCGCGCCGGCGTGAGCGGCCAGCCAGTCGTGCGCGTGGACGACGTCCGGCCGTACCTCGGCCGCGAGCCGCAGCGCCGTCCTGGCCAGCGCGTGGTTGAAGCCGACCGTCCAGGCCACGATGTCGTCCAGCGGGACGTACGGCGGATCCTGGGGAACCCGGACCAGGTCGACCCCGGCCACGGTCTCGCGTAGCGGCTCGGTGCCGGACCGCTGGGTGATCACGGTGATCTGATGGTCGGCATCGGCCATCGCCTCGGCGAGTGCATGGACGTGCCGGCCCAGACCGCCGTAGACCACAGGCGGGTACTCCCAGGAGAGCATGAGCACGCGCATGGAATCCCCGATCCGACCCCGGTTCGCCGGGTACGCGCCGGCGCTGGCAGGCTAGGTGGCCGGTGTGCGGGGCAACGTAGCATCGCGTCACCCGGATACACCGATGAAACTCGGACTGGAGGTCGGCCGCCGGCCATGAAGATCGTCGTCTGCGTCAAGCAGGTACCGGATACGGCGTCGGAGCGCACGCTCGATCCGGCGGACAAGACCCTCGACCGAGCCAAGGTCGACGGCGTCCTCAACGAACTCGACGAGTATGCGGTGGAGGAGGCGCTCCGGCTGGCCGAGGTACACGGTGGCGAGGTCACGGCACTGTCGATGGGCCCGGAGCGGGCTCGCGAGACGGTGCTGAAAGCGCTCCAGATGGGCGCCGACGCCGGCGTACACCTGGTCGATGACGCACTGCATGGCTCGGACGCGGCCGCAACCTCGCTCGCGCTGGCGACCGCGTTGCTGGCGCGCGAATGGGATCTGGTGATCCTCGGCTCCGAGTCCACCGACGCACGCACCAGTGTGCTTCCCGCGATGCTGGCCGAGCGGCTGGGCCGGCCGCAGCTGACGTTCGCCAACAAGGTCGAGATCGACGGCGAGACGGTGCGCATCCACCGCCAGACCGAGGACGGCTATCAGGTCGTCGAGGGGCAGCTTCCGGCTGTGATCAGCGTAGTCGAGAAGATCAACGAGCCGAGGTACCCCTCGTTCAAGGGCATCATGGCGGCCAAGAAGAAGCAGATCGACGCGCTCACCCTCGCCGATCTCGGGCTAGAGGCCGGCCAGGTCGGGCTAACCGCTTCCTGGACCGCGGTCGACGAGTTCGCGACTCGGCCGCCGCGTGCCGCAGGCACGATCGTCAAGGACGAGGGCGACGGCGGGGTCAAGCTCGCCGACTTCCTTGCCGAGCAGAAGTTCATCTGAGAGAGCGGTAGCGATGGCAGAGATCCTCGTCCTTGTCGAGCACGCCGAGGGCACCGTCAAGAAAGTCACCCTCGAGCTGCTGACCAAGGCGCGCCAGCTTGGCGAGCCGGCCGCGGTCTTCGTCGGGTCCGGTTTCGAGGCGGCCAAGGACCGGCTGGCCGAGTACGGCGCTGCCAAGGTCTACCTGACCGAGTCGGCCGATCTCACCGGCTTCGTCGTCGCACCGGTCGCGGAGCTGCTGGCCAAGCTGATTGCCGACGTGGCGCCGGGCGCGGTTCTGCTTGCCTCGTCCGCGGACGGCAAAGAGATCGCCGGTCGGCTCGCGTTGAAGTCCGGTTCGGGTGTGCTCACCGACGCGGTCGACCTGCACGACGGCTTCGTAGCCGAGCAGTCCATCTTCGGCGGCTCCACCGTCGTGAAGTCCTCGGTCACCAATGGCACCCCGATCGTGACCATGCGGCCGAACTCCACCCCGCCGGTGCCAGCAGCGACTCCGGGCGCGGCGGAGCGGGTGGATGTCGACGTGGCGTTGTCCGACAACGCCAAGCTCGCCCGAGTCGTAGACCAGGTCACCGTGGAGAAGAGCTCGCGGCCGGAGCTGACCGAAGCCGCGATCGTGGTCTCCGGCGGTCGCGGGGTCGGCTCGGCGGAGAACTTCGCGATCATTGAGCGCCTGGCCGACACGCTCGGCGCGGCGGTCGGCGCATCCAGAGCGGCCACCGACGCGGGTTGGTATCCGCACCAGCACCAGGTCGGCCAGACCGGCAAGACCGTGTCACCGCAGCTGTACATCGCGTGCGGTATCTCCGGCGCGATCCAGCACCGGGCTGGCATGCAGACGTCGAAGACGATCGTCGCGATCAACAAAGACCCGGAAGCGCCGATCTTCGAGCTGGTCGACTACGGCGTAGTCGGTGACCTGCACCAGGTCGTCCCGCAGCTGACCGAGGAGATCACCAAGCGAAAGGCCTGAGTTGCCGCGGGCGGCTTAGGCTGTAGACACGATGGCCTACCTTGACCACGCCGCGACGACGCCTATGCTGCCGGAGGCCATCGCGGCGATGACCGAACAGCTCGGCCGGCTCGGTAATCCGTCTTCCCTGCACGCCGCCGGCCGGAACGCCCGGCGGATGGTCGAAGAGGCGCGCGAGTCGCTGGCCGAGTCGATCGGGGCCCGCCCCAGTGAGATCGTGTTCACCGGCGGCGGTACGGAGGCGGACAACCTCGCCATCAAGGGCCTGTACTGGTCGTGCCGTACCGAGGACGATCGGCGGAACCGAGTACTGATCTCGGCGGTCGAGCACCACGCCGTCCTGGACTCGGCCCTTTGGCTGGCCGAGCGGGAAGGCGCTCAGGTCCAGTTGCTGCCGGTCGATCGGATGGGTCGGCTGCATCCGGATGCCCTGCGCGCCGCCATCGACTCCGATCCCGACTCGGTCGCGCTGGTCAGCGTGATGTGGGCGAACAATGAGGTCGGCACTGTGCAGCCGGTGACCGAGTTGGTCGAGGTGGCCCGGTCTTACGGCATCCCGATCCACTCCGACGCGGTTCAGGCGGTCGGCCAGATCCCGGTCGACTTCGCCGCTAGTGGGCTCGACGCGTTGACCCTGACCGGGCACAAGATCGGTGGGCCGCCCGGTGCCGGCGCGCTGTTGCTCGGCCGGGCCTGGGCGCCGGTTCCGGTGCTGCACGGCGGTGGGCAGGAGCGGGACGTCCGCTCCGGCACGCTGGACACCCCGGGCATCGTTGGTTTCGCGGTGGCCGCGGCGATCGCGACCAAGCTGCAACCCGAACGGGCCGAGGAGTTGGCCAAGCTGCGTGACGATCTTGTCGACCAGCTCACGGCCGCCGTGCCGGACGCGGTCCTCAACGGCGATCCGGATCCGGCGGTCAACCAGCGGCTGCCGGGTAATGCGCACTTCTCGTTCCCCGGTTGCGAGGGCGACGCGCTGCTGTTGCTGCTGGACGCGCGCGGGATCGAGTGCTCGACCGGCTCCGCGTGCTCGGCCGGAGTAGCGCAGCCAAGCCACGTGCTGCTGGCCATGGGTGTCGACGAGGAGCTGGCTCGAGGGTCGCTGCGGTTCTCGCTCGGACACAGCTCGACGCAGGCTGACGTAGATGCGCTTGCCGAGGCGATCGGTCCGGTTGTGGAGCGGGCCAAGCGGGCCGGACTGACCAACCGCGCCAACTCGTCCTGACTCCAGGCGGCGACGCTATGGACGCAAGTGCGCGATGTGCGTCCAACCCGGATCGCCGGTCACCGCGACCGAGGCTCGACCGGGCCGCCAGCCGCGCGCGAGATCGCTGATCGCGGCGGCCATCGGGGCCGTGGCGTCCTGGTACACGTGCATGATTCGCCGGCCATTGGCCGTTTCGTGCCCGGCCAGCACCGCGCCCGGCTCGGTGATCGTGAGCAGCCGCTCCTCGAACTCGTTGAGGGCATCGAGCGCGGTCGCCGTCGGAAGCCGTTGCTCGGTCCGGTCCCGGTATGGGAGCACCACCGCCACGTGCTGATCAGCCAGCGGATAGTCGACCTGATGCAGCGGGAACCGAATGGTCGCGACGACCGGCAGTCCGGTTGCGGTGCTGCCGGACAGCAAAGCCCAGCGCGGCTCCGCGTACCTAGCCGAAACCTGCTCCATCACCGCCGGCAACGAGCCGGCCGGGATGCCGTCCAGCGGCCGCTCGGTTGCGATCTCGATCTGGCCGATCCAGCGCGCCACCTCGTCCTCGCCGAGTAGCCGGTTAAGGATCAGAGTGACGATCTGCTCGCGGGCCTGTGCGTCAGCCAGGTCGGCGAAGACCGGGTGGTACACGATGATGTCGACGACCGCACGTCGTTGGTCCACCCGCGCGGCGATCTCCGTATCGGCCGGGGAGATTCGCCGGGCGCCCTCGACGACGACGGTGGTATCCAGCGCGGCCGGGACCGCGGGCCGGACGGGCAGGTAGCTCCAGCCGGGATGGTCGGGCGCCGCCTGCGCCCAGCGGTGCGCGAGCGAGCGCAGCTCTCCGATGCGGCCGGCGGTCACGACGAGCTGGTACCTGGCGGTGTCTGGTCGGCTCAGCTCCCAGTCCAGGCCCTTGTCGATCGCCGCCACGTGTGCGGTGATTTCGGCGCTCCGCTGCGGGCTTGGCACGCCCTCCACCATCTCGGTCTCGATCTGCTCGCGAACCGCCGACCACCAGGTCCAGAACACACCGATCGCGGCCAGTGCTTCTTCGACATCGCGCTGGTCGCCCTGGCTCGAGCCGGATCTATCGGCCTTGCGGCCCAGCAGTCCCATGCCGAGATCGTGCCAGCTTTCCGGCCCGGCGTCGGGGTGACCGGCGCGATCGGTCACCTGGCGCGGGTTACCCTCGGGATGCGATGTCGGACATGCTCGCCGCCACCTTCGATCACCCGCCGGCCGGCCCGCTGCGGGTGCTGGCCGCCATGTCCGGTGGCGTGGATTCCGCGGTTGCCGCGGCGCGGGCGGTCGAGGCGGGCCACGAGGTCACTGGCGTGCACCTGGCTTTGTCGACAAATCCGCAATCGTTCCGGTCGGGTGCGCGCGGCTGTTGCACGCTCGAGGATGCCAGGGACGCCCGGCGTGCGGCCGATGTGCTCGGCATCCCGTTCTACGTCTGGGACCTGGCCGAGCGGTTCCGTGCGGACGTGGTCGAGGACTTCGTCGCCGAGTACGCCGCGGGCCGCACGCCCAACCCCTGCGTGCGCTGCAACGAGAAGATCAAGTTCTCTGCGGTCCTGGCCAAGGCCGTCGCGCTCGGGTTCGACGCGGTCTGTACGGGTCACTATGCCCGGCTGGTCAGTGGCACGGACGGAACCCGGGAGCTGCATCGCGCGGCCGACCCCGGCAAGGATCAGTCCTACGTGCTCGGGATGCTGACGGCGGACCAGCTCGACCGGGCGATGTTCCCGCTCGGCGACACCGTCAAGACCGAGGTACGTGCCGAGGCCGCCCGGCGCGGCCTCGCGGTGGCGGCAAAGCCGGACAGTCACGACATCTGCTTCATCGCCGATGGCGATACGGCCGGTTTCCTCGCTAGCCGGCTCGGTCCGGCACCCGGATCGATCGTGGACGAGGCCGGTGCCGTGGTCGGCTCCCATGACGGTGCGTATGGCTACACGGTCGGTCAGCGCAAGCGACTGGGGCTGAGCCGGCCGGCGCCGGACGGACGGCCCAGGTACGTGCTGAACATTTCGCCGGTCAGCCGGATCGTGACCGTCGGTCCGGCCGATCAGCTCGCGGTGACGTCGCTGGTCGGCATTCATCCCCGCTGGTGTGGGCGACCACTGGTCGGCCCGGTGGAGTGTCTGGCCCAGCTGCGCGCGCATGGGGAACCGCTGCCCGCCGTCGCCGAGCACGTCGACCACGAGCTTCAGGTGAGCTTGCGTACGCCGGCGCGTGGTGTCGCCCCTGGCCAGGCGGTCGTGCTCTACCAGGGCACTCGTGTCCTGGGCTCCGCAACGATCGACCGCACCACCGCGACAGCTGCCGGCGTTAGCTGAAACCGAGCGGTCGATCGGCTATTCGCCAAAGCGTCTGGATCGAGGTGCGCGATCGAGCTGGCGTAGCCGGCTGCCGCCGGTCAGGGACGAGCCGTGGGGAGCGGCGTGGGCAGCTGATCGGGCGGAGCGCCGGCGACCGCCTCGAGCTTGGCAAGGTCCTCGGGCGGGGGTCTGGTGGCCCGGTACGCCTCGAGCGCGAGCCCGATCTGCCGATTGAGCGCGGCCACCACCTCGGCGCGATCACCAGCGGACAGGCATGCGTCGCGCAGCATCCGCACGGTCCGGATCAGCGCCAGCACGACGTGCTGATGCGCGGCCGCGTAGTGGCGCAGCTGATCGAACGCGTGCGCGATGTACTCGGGATGGTCCAGGTCGTACGGGGTGAGCAGGATCCGCCCGGCCGGATCCCGAACCGACTGGGCCGGCAGCTCGGCCAGTAGCAGCGGGCGCAGTACCGAGCCGAGCCGGAGCACCACCTCGGTCGCGGTGGTCGGGTCGTTTACCGCGGCGGACAGCGCACGTAGCCCGATGTCGTTCAGCTGCCGGAGTCCGAAGTCGATGTCCTGCTGCATGGTCCTTGCCGGACCGAGGATGACCGCGTCGTCGGCCAACTGGCGGATCCGATCGTGATCCGGCTCAGGCGGGGCCGGCCAGATCGTGATCAGGGGAGTACCGCGAACGATGTACGCACCGACTCTGGTCTCGATCCTGACCACGCTGCCCGCCGGTGCCGCAGCGATCACCGCCCGGCGGCTGATCTGCTGCACCCAGCCATCGCCGGGAGCCGCTACGGCGAGCGGTACCCCGACCAGCTCGGGCGGCGACACCGGGTCGCCGATCCGCATCCCGATCTGCGACCCGTACGGCAGCTCCTCGATCAGGGACAGCGTTTCGTCCGCCACTCGAGCGATGATCCGGCCGACGTATTGCTGGCGGCTGATCCGATCCAGGTAGACGACGATCGCCAGGACCGAGGCGAGTGCAAGCAACAGCGCGACCAGCACGATCAATGCCGGGGCCTGCTTGGCATCGGGATCCAGCCGGGCCAGCGCGATCACGCAGAACGCGAACGTCGATAGCAGTAGGCCGATCAGGACCTGGCCGAGCCGATCCCGCCAGAACCCGCGCAGCACCCGCGGCGAGAACTGCCCACTGGCCAGCTGGAGCGAAATGACCAGTAGCGAGAAGACCACGCCAGCGGTCGTGATCGTGGCACCGGCGATGGTGCTGAGCAGCGTGCTGGCCGTGCTCGGTGCGAAGCTGATCGCCGTCGGGAGCTCCGCGTCGGCCGTGGGATCGACCGCGCCCAGGATCAACGCCAGCACAACCGAACCGAGCAACATCGTCGCCGGCAGGAACAGCAGGCTTTCCCTGGCTCGGTCGCGCCAGGCGCGCCTGCGCAGCCTCCGGACGTGCTGGGCGATCTCGGCCTCGTAGCGGTCGCTGCTCACCCGGGCACGGTAGCGGGCCGCCGGGCCGACTAGCCTGCGTGCCGTGGCGGATTCCACCGGTTCGATGCACTGGGCGCCGGGACTGGCGACCGGAGTGGGCTCCCTACCTGGAACCGATCCGGGCGAGGCGACGCGCCTGGTGTTCGGGGAACTGCCCGGATTTCCGCACCTGCCCGAACTGCCGGCGCGCGGACCTGGGGCGGACATGATCGGTCGGACTGCCGCCTTGCTGGTCGACCTCGCGGTCGAGCTCACCTCAACCGGCTGGGCGTTCACCGGGCGGCCGGGTCGCGATGTCCGGCGGGCTCGATCGCTGCTGTCCGCCGACCTGGACGCCTTGGAGGAGGTCGCGGCCGGTTACCGGGGACCGATGAAGATCCAGATCGCGGGCCCGTGGACGCTCGCAGCCGCGATCGAGC
>DATFRM010000187.1:0-6475 GCA_035263265.1 Actinomycetes bacterium | reverse complement strand
GTCGACACTCGCGTTGATGGTGACCTGTGCCTCGATCTCCACTGCGATGGGCGTGCGGGTGTTGTCGTCCATGATCGGTCTCCGTTTGTCGTGTTCGATGCTGTGCTTGAGGTTGAGCAATCCGGCAGCCGCCGCCGGTCCAGGCTCGCTGACTGGCTATCCGATCACCAGCGATAGCGGCCACTTGGGTGAGCTTGCCGCCAGGGCCTGGTATGACCGCCTATAGGCGTCTATCGTGAGCGCGCCCGCCGGTATCGACGTCCGCAAGCCGGCAGCGCCGTAAGACGTCCGGGCGACGCGGAGGGGCCGTGGCACACAGCAAGGTGTTTGTCGAGACCACGCTGAGCGGACGGATGGGCCGCGGGACGCTCGGCGGCATAGCCGCCGGCACCATGTTCGCGGGGATCGAGATATGGAGCGCCACCTCGAACCATCTACCCGTTCGAGCACCGTTCCTGGCCATCTCCACAATCGTGCTGGGCGACAGCGCGCTCACGACCGGCCAGGCGAACGTGGCGATCGGCCTGCTCGTCCACACCGGCATCTCGATCTTCTACGGCATGCTGTTCGGCCTGTTCACACCCAGGCTGCGGACCAACGGAACTGTGGCGCTTGCTGGGCTTGCCTACGGCGGGCTGATCTACCTGATCGACCTGCAGCTGATCGCCCCGATCTGGTTCCCGCTGTTCACGAGCGGAGACCAGTCGTTCTCGCTGCTGGTCCACCTTCTCTACGGAATCGTCGTGGGGATCGCCTTCTACAGTGCCGATGTCCGCCGCGGTGAACCCTTCCTCAGCGTGGGCAAACGAATCCGCTCGCCCGCACGCGCAGGATCCAACGGATCGGGGCCGTCCCGGACCGAGTGGACCGAGCAGTCCCGGCGCGGACCGCGGGGAGTGTTCGAGCCGCCGCGCCGATAGTGAGCGTCGCCGCCGGGGTTACCGCCGCGCGCCGGAGTCAGTCGAAACGCAACAGAGACCGGATCCAAGTGAATGATCCGGCCTCCGGTGGGCATCCGGCAGGATGCATACGTGCCCGGGGAGGGACTCGAACCCTCACGGCCGTTTCGGACCAACGAGGTTTAAGCTCGTCGTGGCTGCCGATTTCACCACCCGGGCGCGGTGCACGTACCCGCCCGGTCAAGGGCCAAAGTCCGCACACGCCACCCCGAGCGTAATGGCTCTCTGCAGCGAAATGTCCATTTGGAAGTGGTTCCCTGGCGGCTGACACCGATCCGTTACCCACCGTGACCGTTCGCACTGAGCCGGACGTGGCGGTAAACCGCCAGGTCAGTCGGGCCGTGCCGGGGTTGGGGTCACAAAACTGCGACAAAAGCTCGGTCGCGGAACGTAGGCGGCAGCTCGGTCACACACCCAGCCACTCGGCGCGGGTTGGCGGCAGGTCGCTGCGACCGTCCGGGTGGGTGCGTACCGCAAGCACCTGGTTCACACCGATCCGCCCGGCTTCGAACGCCAGTGCCGATCCGGCCATGTACAGCCGCCAGACCCGGGCCCGGCCGGCGCCGGCCAGCCGGACCGCCTCATCCCACTGACCGGTCAGGTTGGCCACCCATTGGCGCAGAGTCAGCGCGTAGTGCTCGCGCAGTGATTCCACGTCGCGTACCTCGAAACCGGCCTCCTCGAGCGACTGCACGGTGGAGCCGATCGGCGACAGCTCACCATCCGGAAAGACGTACGCGGAAATGAACGTCGGCGCCGTTCGGCGCGGACCCGGCCGACGCGCGATCTGGTGGTTGAGCAGCCGACCGCCCGGCCGCAGCAGCTCGTAGAGCGTGCGGGCATACCGCTCGAACTGGTCGGGCCCGACGTGTTCGGCCATCCCGATGCTGGCAATCGCGTCGAACGGGCCGTCGGCCACGTCCCGGTAGTCCTGCAGCCTGATGTCCACCTGACTGGCCAGCCCCGCCTCGACCACCCGCTTGCGGGCCAGTTCGACCTGCTCGCCGGACAGCGTCACGCCCACCACGTTGACGCCGAACTCGCGGGCGGCGTGGATGGCCATCGAGCCCCAGCCGCAGCCGACGTCGAGCAACCGCATTCCCGGCCGGAGTCCCAGCTTCTTGCAGATCAGTTCCAGCTTGGCCGCCTGCGCGGTCTCCAGCGTGGCATCCGGTGTGTTCCAGTACGCACACGAGTAGACCAGCGAAGGTCCGAGCACGATCCGGTAGAAGTCGTTGCCCACGTCGTAGTGGTGGCGGATCGCGGCCCGGTCTCTGGACCGGCTGTGCCGGCGGCCATGCAGGCTCGCCTCCTCGGGTGGCGGCTGCGGCTGCGGCCCAACCGCACCGAGGACCACCGCCGTCTTGATCAGCTCGCCACGATCCACCGGGCTGAGCGTCTGCTTGGACCGGGTACCCGACTCCATGAGCGGGGTAAGTGCGGTGACCGCCTGGTACAGGTCACCCTCGACGTCGAGCTCGCCGGCCACGTAGCCACGGGCCAGGCCCAGCTCGTTCGGCTGCCAGAGCAACCGCCGGATAGCCCGCCGTGAGCTGATCACCAGCGTCGGCGCGTCGGCGGGGCCGGCCTCACTGCCGTCCCAGCCGCGGACCCGGAAACTCAGCGGGGCGCCGAGGACGCGCTCGAGCACCGACACGATGCGTTCGGCCACAGCAACTGACCCGGACATGACGGCCACGCTCCCTTCGACTACCCGGTCTGGCTCGGACCTGGCCTGACTCTAAGATGTGCGGCTAACCGCTGGCGACCTCCCGAAACACCTCCCTGGGCTCGTGCAGCGTCCCGAGCGAGATCACTTCGCGCCGGAAGAACAGGGCCAGCGTCCAGTCGGCCACAATCCGGATCTTGCGGTTCAGCGTCGGCATCCGGCTGACGTGGTAGGTGCGGTGCATGAACCAAGCCGGCCAGCCGCGCACCTTGACCCCGTAGACCTGGGCCACCCCTTTGTGCAGACCGAGCGAGGCGACCGAACCCACGTACGCATGGCGGTACTCCTTCGGTTCCTTGCCGTCCAGCGCCCGGACGATGTTGCGGGCCAGCAGCCGAGCCTGCCGGACTGCGTGCTGCGCGCTCGGGCTGCAGAACTCGCCCGGCCGGGTCAGATCCGGGACCGCCGCATTGTCCCCAGCCGCCCAGGCATCGGTGACCCCCTCCACTCGGAGATCGGCCCGGGTGCGCACCCGGCCCCGGTCGTCCACCGGCAGGTCCGTGTTGGTGACGACCGGGCTCGGCTTGACTCCCGCGGTCCAGACCAGCGTGCTCGCCGGGAACTCCTGACCATCGTCGAGCACGATCCGGCCACCGGTCGCCGACACCAGCCGGGTGGACAGCCGTACGTCGATCCCGCGCGAGCGCAGCTGCTCCACGGTGTACCGGCCCATGTCCTCGTCCACCTCAGGCAGGATCCGGTTGGTCGCCTCCACCAGAACCCAGCGCATGTCGGCCGGATCCAGCAGCGGCTTCGCATCGCTGTCCCGGTAGAACCGGCACGCGTACCTGGCCATGTCCTCCAACTCACCGAGCGCCTCCACCCCGGCGTAGCCACCACCGACTATGACGAACGTGAGCGCCGCCTGCCGGCGTTTCGCGTCCGCGGTCGAGGCGGCCAGATCGAGCTGGTCGAGGACGTAGTTGCGCAGGCTGATGGCCTCCTCGATGTACTTGAATCCGATGCCGTGCTCGGCCAGTCCCGGGATCGGCAGCGTGCGGGCCACCGATCCGGCGGCCACCACGACGTGGTCGTACTGCAGGGTCGCGGTGTCGCCGGCCTTGGTGTCCACGGTGACGGTCCGGTTCGCGTGGTCCACCTTGGCCACCCGGCCGTTGAGAACCCCGGCGTGTGGCAGCATCCGGCGCAACGGGACCACGACGTGCCGCGGCTCCAGGCTGCCGGCCGCGGCCTCGGGCAGGAACGGCTGGTAAGTCATGTAGGAGCGCGGGTCGATCACCGTCACCCGGCACCGGCCGCGCCGGGCGGCCCGGCGCAGTCCGAACGCGGTGTATAACCCGACGTAGCCGCCGCCCACGATGACAACGTGGGGCCGGCCGTCCTGGCTGGTTGAGGTCGTGGCCATGCTCACCACGCTAGCCGCCGGATGCCGGTCCGGGCTGGGTCAGGCGCGCGTAGTCGGTCGCGCGGCGCAGTGCGGCATCGAGCATCGGCTCGGTGAGCTTGCCGGTGAACGTGTTCTGCTGGCTCGGATGGTACGAACCGACCAGCAGGAGTCGGCGCTCGGTGCGGTTTCCGGCTGGACCGCCCTGGCCGTCCTGGCTGCCCTGGTCGGCCCGGTCGGCCGCTACGAGTTCGGCGGTCGCGCCGTGGCCGAACGCCGGCCGCGGCGAGGGAATCCGGTAGCCGATCTGGCCGAGGACTCGTAGCGTCGCCTGCCATGCGTACGAGCCGAGCGCGACGACCGCGCGCACCGGGTCCTTGACTGCCTCGACCTCGGCCCGCAGCCAGGGCTGGCAGGTGTCGCGCTCCTCCGTGGTCGGCTTGTTGTCCGGCGGCGCGCAGCGGACCGCTGCCACCACCCGGACGCCCCGCAGCCGCTGCCCGTCACCGGCATACTCGCTGGTGGGCTGGACCGCCACGCCGAGCCGGTGCAGGGACGCGAACAACCAGTCACCGCTGCGATCTCCGGTGAAGATGCGGCCGGTCCGGTTGCCGCCGTGCGCGGCCGGCGCGAGCCCGACGATGAGCAGACGCGGGTGCGGGTCACCCCAGCCGGGCACCGGACGGCCCCAGTACGGCTGATCGGCGAACGCCCGGCGGCGATCCGCGGCCACCCGCTCTCGCCAGGCCACCAGGCGCGGGCACGCCCGGCACACCGAGATGCGCGCGGACAGCTCGGCGAGATCGCCGGCCGCGGTCTCGGCGAGCCTGGCCACCTCGGCTGGATTGGTCGCGACCGGAGTGTCCGCGGTGGCTGGATCCTCGGGCCAGCCCGAACCCGGCTCGATCATGGGGACCAGGGTAGGGTCTGGCCCGCTCTCGGCGGAGGCGGGTCTGATCGTAGTCGTCGGGACTTCTCGACGGTGTCGAGGAAGCCCGACCGCGTCGAGCATCTCCGATCAATTTGACCGCCCCGCCCCAGAAGGCCGACGGTTCCCGTCAACCAACCAACGACTAGTGGTGCGGGCCGATTGCGCGCACGAACCGGAATAACTTGCTCCCCTTGACCCGCCGGCCGAGCGCCTGACCGGACGGGTCGCGCGGCGGGTAGCCGGCCGCGGCCCGCAGCTCGTAGGCGTACTCCTCGGCGGTGGCGAACTGGGCGGCTACGGCCGGGTCGAAGTCCGCGAGCAGCTCGCGCTGCGCCTCGTCCGGCAGGTCGTCGAGCGCGCCGACCAGCGCGTTGAGGAACAGCCGGTGCTCCTCGTTCGCGTGCCGGACCACGAGCTGACCTCCGCGATGTACGGCCACGGGCCGATTCTGCAGCCACCAGGCGAAATCTGTGGCCGCTGGCCGAAATGTAATCCGACTGGTGCGCGGTCGGCACCTGAGGCGGGATCAGGCGAGAGAGCGGGCGATCCCGTCCAGGATGTCGTGCTCGCTGACGATGACCTCCGCGACCCCGACCCGGGTTACGGTCTCGGACAGGATCAGCGCGCCGGCGCCGATCACATCCACTCGACCCGGATGCATCGGTCCGAGCACGGCTCGCTCGGCACGGGTCATCTCGAGCAGCCGGGCGGCGACGTCGTGCACCTCGGCCGCCGGAATCCGGGCGTGGTGGATCCGGGTCGAGTCGTAGCGCGGCAGCCCGAGTGCGAGCGCGGCAACCGTGGTCACCGACCCGGCCAGCCCGACCAGTGTCCGCGTGCTGTCGACCGAAATCGCGCCCGCCACCTCGTCCAGCGTGCGACCGATGTCGGCCCGAGCCGCCGCAACCTGAGTGACGGTCGGCGGATCGGATAGCAGGTGCCGTTCGGTCAGCCGGACGCAGCCGATGTCGACCGAGATAGCCGCTTCGGCCGCGTCGCTGCCGAGCACGAACTCGGTTGATCCGCCGCCGATGTCCACCACCAAGTAAGGCGGCTCGAGATCGCCAGCCGAGCCGCTCGCCGTTCGCAGGCTGGCGCTGGCGCCGAGGAACGATAGTGCGGCCTCCTCGGATCCGCTGATCACCTCCGGCTGGACCCCGACCGCGGCGACCACGCCCGCGGCGAACGCGGCGCGGTTCGTCGCATCCCTGGTCGCCGACGTGGCCACGAACCGGATCCGGTCGGCGCCCGCCGCGATGATCAGCTCGCCGTAGGAACGCGCCATCGCGATCGTGCGGGCCAGCGCGTCCGGCCGCAGCCGACCGGTCCGGTCGACACCCTCGCCGAGCCGAACGATCTCGGTACGGCGGTCGACGTCGACCAACTCGCCGTCGCGGCCGGCGACATCCGCGATGAGCAGCCGGATCGAGTTCGTCCCGCAGTCGATCACGGCGACCCGGGTCATGAGCTGTCCACGCACGGCCCGTCCTGCCACCAGTCGGGCAGCTCGG
>DATFRM010000186.1:0-6252 GCA_035263265.1 Actinomycetes bacterium | reverse complement strand
AACCGTCCCGCCCACCCCGGAAGGCCACCGCTCTCAAGGCCGGTTGACAACAGAGGGGAGCCGTATTGTCCACCCAGAACGCCGGTAGTGATCCAAAAGAAGCGGGCCGGCTGGGCCGGCCTTTCGTCAGGGCGTGCCGGGTTTGATCAAGCCGGATTCGTAGGCGAACACCGCGGCCTGGACCCGGTCTCGGACGCCGAGCTTGGTCAGCAGATGGCCGACGTGAGTCTTGATGGTCGTCTCGCTGATCACCAGCTTCTCAGCGATCTCGGCATTCGACAGGCCGCGAGCGACCAGCTCGAGTACCTCGACTTCCCGGGCGGTCAGCCCGGCTAACACCGTCGGGGTTGGATCCGGTTTGGCCGAAGGTAAGCGGGCCGCAAACCGGTCGAGCAGCCGGCGGGTGATCGCCGGGGCCACCACGGCCTCGCCTCTGGCTACCACCCGGATGGCGGCCGCCAGCTCGTCCGGCGGTACGTCCTTGAGCAGGAACCCGCTGGCGCCCGCGCGCAACGCCTCGTAGACGTACTCGTCGAGGTCGAAGGTAGTCAGGACCAGCACCCGTGGCGGAGTGTCCCGCCGAGTCTCGGTAATCGCCCTGGTGGCGGCCACCCCGTCCATCCGCGGCATCCGGATGTCCATCAGCACCACGTCCGGCTGCAGGGCTCGGACCTCGTCGAGTGCCTTCTCGCCGTCACCCGCCTCACCCACCACCGCGATATCGGGCTCGGCCTCCAGGATCATCCGAAAGCCGGTGCGCAACAGCGGCTGGTCGTCGACGAGTACGACACGAATCGTCATGCGAGCACGCCTTCGATCGGGACCCGGGCCAGCACCTCGAAGCCGCCACCCGCGCGCGGGCCGGCGTACAACTCACCACCGTAGACCCCGACCCGCTCACGCATCCCGAGCAAACCGTGCCCGAGCGGTCGTGCCGTGGGACGGCCTCGGTTGTCCAGATCCGCGGCCAGACCGTGGCCGCGATCGAGGACCTGGACCACGAGCTCCCGGCTCCCGTATCGGATCACCACCTCGGCCGTGGTGGGGCCGGCGTGCCGCAGCGAATTGGTCAGCGCCTCCTGCACGATCCGGTACGCGGCCAGGTCGAGCCCGACCGACAGCGGCCGCGGCTCGCCAATCACCCGCAACGAGACCGGCAGGCCGGCCTCGCCGATCTGAGTGATCAATGTCGGCAGCTCGGCGAGTCCGGGTTGCGGCGCTCGCACCTCAGCCTGGTCGGATGGCCCGTCGTCGTCCGGACCGCGCATGATGCCGACGATCCGGCGCATCTCAGCCAGCGCGGTGCGCCCGGTGGTCTCGACCGCGGCCATGGCCTCCTCGCTGCGCTTCGGATCGCGCTCGAGCTGGCGGCGGGCCGCAGCAGCCTGAACGGTCATCACGCTGACGTGATGCGCGACTACGTCGTGCAGGTCGCGTGCGATCCGGGAGCGCTCCTCGGCGACCACGCCGCGCAGCTCGGCCTCCCGGCTGCGGGCTAGGTCGGTGGCGCGCTGTTCGAGCTGCGCGGTGTAGGCCCGGCCGAGCCCCAGGCTGCGACCGAGCACGAACGTACCGGCCACGATGCTGGCCACACCGATGGCTTCGTCAATGGGTGGCGCCGGTGCCGGACTGCCGACCCGCACCGTGACGACGTACCCGACCAGGATGCCCAGCGCGGTCAGGATTCCGGTCCGGCTCCGGCAGTACGCGCCGGCCGCATAGCTGGCCGCGAGCAGACTCAGGAAGATCGACGGCGGTTCGACGTACTCGCGTACCTGCACAAGCAGCAGACACCCGCAGGTGATCGACAGCACCGGGAGCGGTCGGCTGCGGCGCCATACCAGCGCAACGCACGGCAGCAGGATCAGGGCGACTCCGGCGGCGTCCAACGGCCGGACGGTCGAGCTGTCCGAGCCCAACCGAGGGACCAGATCCGCGACAGCGATCCCCACCGCCAGCAGCACGTCGGCCACCATCTGACCGCTGCTCGACTGGACGCGCCACCACGGCACGATCGGCGGTCGGGGAAGGGACACGCAGTCAGGCTAAGGCCGGATCGCGCGAGATCGCGGCCCGCTGTTCGCGTGATCCGGATTACACGTCGTCGATATGGGTTTGTCCGCCGCCGGCAGCCGGACCGTCCTCCGCCGGAGCCGGATCGGTAACGGTCCGCTCCGGCAGCGGCGGCGGGGTGCCGCCGAACGCCGGGCACAGCAACTTGTGCTCGCACCAGTCGCACAGCCGGCTCGGGCTGGCCCGCCAGTCGCCCTTCTCGGTCGCCCTGCTGATCGCAGCCCACAGCGCGTGAACTTTGCGTTCGGTGGCGCGCAGGTCGGCCTCGTCCGGGACGTATCGCAGGACCTCGCCGGACCCGAGGTACATCAGCTGCAACAACCGCGGCACCTGGCCACGAACCCGCCACAGCACCAGTGCGTAGAACTTCATCTGGAAGAGCGCCTTGGCCTCGAAACCGACCCCTGGCGCCATGCCGGTCTTGTAGTCCACTACCCGCATCGCACCGTCGGCGGTCACGTCGAGACGGTCGACATAACCGCGCAACAGCAGGCCATCATCGAGCACGGTCTCCACGTAGAACTCGCGCTCGGCCGGCTCGAGCCGACGCGGATCTTCGAGCTCGAAGTACCGCTCGAGCAGTTCGGCGGCGCTCTCCAGCCAGGACACCTGGATGGTGCCGTCGGGATCATCGGCAAAGAGGCCCGCCAACTCCGGCTCGGCCTCGCGCAGCTGCTCCCAGGCCGGGCCGATCAGCTCAGCGGCGCGCGCCGCGATGCGATCGCCCGGGGCCAGGTCGAACAGCGCATCCAGGACGTTGTGCAGCAGTGTGCCCCTGGTTGCGACCGGGCCTGGCCGCTCCGGCAGCCGGTCGATGACCCGGAACCGGTAGAGCAGCGGGCAGGTCATGAAATCGCTCGCCCGAGATGGCGACAGGGAGCCGATCGTTGCGGTGACCGGGATTGCGACGGCCTCCGAACTCGACATGACGCGACCATACGACAGCGGGCCGACAGAATCGGTGTGATCACGAGAGCCTGTATCCACGGCGTGGCGCATAGCATCGAAGGCGTGAGCGACGAGCGCAGGGGGAATCCCGCCGACGGCGATGCCAACCCGCCGGAACAGCCCGGCGGGGTTGGGCCGGCGGTGGGGCCGTCCGGGTCGAGTGGCACCGGTGGTCCCGGCCAGGGCGGACCGGACCGCGATGGGCATTCCGGGTCGCCCACGGCGAACCCGGGACTCCGCCTCGGCGCCCCGTTCGGTATTCCGATCTTCCTCGCTCCCAGCTCGCTCGTGCTGGCGCTGCTGCTGGCGTACGTGTTCGGGCCGGCCGCCGCCAGGGAGATCCCGGGTCTGGGTGGGGCCGCCTTCCTGGTCGGGCTCGCGTTCGCGGCGATGCTCTACGGCTCTGTTCTGCTCCATGAGCTTGCGCATTCAGTGGTGGCGCGCTCGTTCGGGATCCCGGTCCGCCGGATCGTGCTCCAGCTCCTCGGCGGAGTCTCCGAGCTCGAACGCGAGCCGGAGACGGCGGGCCGGGAATTGCTGGTCGCGATCGCCGGCCCGGCGCTGTCGTTGGTACTGGCCGCGGCCGGGATAGGGCTCGGACAACTGCTGCCGGAGGAGAGCCTGATCCGCTGGCTGGTGCTCGGCATCGGCGGCGCCAACCTGCTGGTCGGGCTGTTCAACCTGCTGCCCGGGTTGCCGCTCGACGGCGGCCGCGTGTTGCGCGCAGTTGCCTGGGCGGTCACCGGGAAACCGCTGCTCAGCACTCTCATCGCCGCCTGGGCCGGCCGGGTGGTGGCGGTTGGGGTAGCGGCGCTGCCGTTCCTGGTGGCTGGTCCCGGCGGGCCGTCACCGGTAAACGTGGTGTGGTGCGCGCTGATCGCGATGTTCATTTGGTTCGGCGCGACCGCCACGATCCAGCACGTTCGGCTTCGCGAGCGGCTGCCCACCCTGGACATTCGCAGGCTGACTCGGCGGGCGATCCCGGTCGCAGCCGATCTGCCGCTGGCCGAGGCACTGCGCCGGGCCTACGTCGCCGGCGCCCGCGGCCTAGTCGTTGTCGACGCGCTCGGCAAGCCGACCGGGCTTGTCGACGAGGCGGCCGCAACCGCGACCCCGGAGCATCGCCGGCCGTGGGTTTCGGTGGCCGCGGTGGCCCGCAGCCTGCGGCCGGGCATGACCCTCTCGGTCGACCTGAACGGAGAGGACATGGTCCGCGCCATCCAGGCGACTCCGGCCCGGGAGTACCTGGTGATCGAGCGGACCGGCGAGATCGTCGGGGTGCTGTCCACCGCCGATGTCGAGCGCGCGTTCGCCGGCGCCTGATCCTGGCCGGCGCGGACAAGTACCCTGACGGCCATGACCGCGCCGACCGGTGCCGACCGCCGGCGGGGGCCGTTTCGAGCCGGTGACCAGGCACAGCTGACCGATCCGAAGGGCCGCCACCACACGATCACCCTCGAGCCGGGGAAGTCGTTCCACACCCATCGCGGCTCGTTCGGGCACGATGAGCTCATCGGAGCGCCCGAGGGCAGCGTGGTGATCACGACCGGCGGGGTGAGCTACCTGGCGCTGCGGCCGTTGCTGGCCGACTACGTCCTCGGTATGCCCAGGGGCGCGGCGGTGGTCTACCCGAAGGACGCGGCCCAGATCATCGGCATGGCCGACATTTTCCCCGGTGCTCGGGTCGTCGAAGCCGGCGCCGGATCCGGCGCACTGACTTGCTCGCTACTGCGGGCGGTCGGCGACGCCGGGCTGGTCTCGTCCTACGAGCGGCGGGCCGACTTCGCCGCGGTGGCCACCGCCAATGTCGAACGGTTCTTTGGCGGCCCGCACCCGGCCTGGCGGCTGACCGTGGGCGATCTGGCGGATGCCGTGGCCGAAACCGAGGTCGACCGGGTCGTTCTCGACATGCTCGCCCCGTGGGAGTGTGCCGACGCGGTCGCCAAGGCGCTGCTCCCCGGCGGCGTGGTCTGCTGCTACGTCGCGACCACAACGCAGCTGGCCCGAACCGTCGAGACGTTGCGCGGCCACGGCCAGTTCACCGAGCCGGCCGCCTGGGAAACCATGGTGCGCACCTGGCATGTCGAGGGCCTCGCGGTCCGGCCGGATCACCGCATGATCGGGCACACCGGGTTTCTGGTGACCGCGCGCCGGCTGGCCGATGGGGTAGCTCCACCGCTGCGGCGGCGCCGTCCGGCCCGGGGCGCGTACGGCGCGGAGCCGGACCCCACGTCGACCCCCGATCTGCAAGCCGAGATCGAGGCCGAGCGGGACGCTCGGGCAGCGCACGAATCCGAACCGTTGCCCTGAGCCCTCACCAGGCACGGTTGAAGCGGCGGCGCCGCGCCAATCGATGAAATCGGCACCACGCGAGCCGGAAAGGTTTCGCTGTGGGCATCCGAAGGTAGGGTCGAGTTGTCCGCTAGGGAGGTGAGTGCCGTGCCGGCAAATGACGAGGGGTCCCGTCAGGGCTGGCAGCGCAACCCGGACGACCTCGCCAATCAGGTTGCCTTCCTCGAGCATGAGGTGGCCGTGCTGCGCCGCAAGCTGGCGGAGTCCCCGCGCCAGAGCCGAGCCATGGACCAGCGACTGGTAGAGCTGCAGTCCAACATCGCGTCGCTGACCGCGCAGAACGAGCGGCTGGTGGCGACCCTCAAGGAGGCTCGCGACCAGATCGTCTCGCTCAAGGAGGAGATCGACCGGCTGGCCCAGCCGCCGTCCGGGTTCGGCATCTTCATCGAGTCGAACGAGGACGGGACCGTCGATGTGTTCACCGGCGGGCGCAAGCTGCGGGTGACGGTCAGCCCGAACGTCGAGCTGGCCGAGCTGCGCCGGGGACAAGAGGTCATGCTCAACGAGGCACTCAACGTGGTGCAGGCGATGAGCTATGAACGCGTGGGCGACGTCGTCATGCTCAAGGAGGTGCTCGCCGACGGCGAGCGCGCCCTGGTGATCGGGCACACCGACGAGGAACGGATCGTCCGAATCGCCGAGCCGCTGCGCGACATCGCGCTGCGGGCCGGCGACTCGCTGATGCTGGAGACTCGGTCCGGGTACGTCTACGAGCGAATCCCCAAGTCCGAGGTCGAAGAGCTGATCCTCGAAGAGGTCCCGGACATCGACTACGCGAAGATCGGTGGGCTGACCAACCAGATCGAGCAGATCCGCGACGCGATCGAGCTGCCGTACATGTATCCGGACCTGTTCCGCGAGCACCAGCTGCGCCCGCCC
>DATFRM010000185.1:0-2459 GCA_035263265.1 Actinomycetes bacterium | reverse complement strand
CCGCTCCAGGCTCAAGGCGAGGTGGGCTCCCCGCTTGGTACCGGCTACCGCGTGCACCTCGTCCACGATCACCGTGGAGATCCCGGTGAGCGCCTCGCGTGCCCGCGAGGTGAGCATGAGGAACAGCGACTCCGGAGTCGTGATGAGGATGTCCGGCGGCCGGGTGCGGAGCCGGCGGCGCTGGTCGGCCGGTGTGTCACCGGTCCGCATCGCCACCTCAACGGACGGCTCGGGCAACCCCATCCGGGCCGCTGCGTGCCGGATGCCGGCCAGTGGGGCACGCAGGTTGCGGGCGATGTCCACGGCCAGCGCCTTCAGCGGCGACACGTACAAGATCTGACAGCGCGATCCGCGGCTCTCCGCTGGACCGCCGGTCGCGAGCCGATCAAGCGCCCAGAGGAAGGCGGCCAGCGTCTTGCCTGATCCGGTGGGCGCGACGACCAGCGTGTTCTCGCCGCGCATGATCGCCTCCCAGGCGCCGAGCTGAGCTGCGGTCGGCGACTGAAAAGCGCCGTTGAACCAGGCTCGTAGCGCCGGGGAGAACTGATCGAGGATGGTGCTCATGCGTCCATCCTGACCCATGCCACCGACAGATTGGGCCGGCTGTCCACAGCCGGGAATGCCCGGGCGCCATCGGGCCTTCAGACCATGTACGCTGGCGAAGCCATGCTCCGCGCTGAGCCGGCACCTCCCCCTGATCACCAGCCTGCTTTGTTGAGGAGTTTCCGTGGCAGGAAAGCACTCGAAGACCGCCCGCGCCTCGGTCCGGGCGGGTACCGGCTCGGCCACCGCGCTCACCACGCTTGGCGAGTTCAAGTACCTAATCCCGCTGAATCACGGCAAGAACGTCTATGTGCGCAACATCGTCAACGGCAACACCCGCAACCTGCGCACCGACTCCGAGGCGTTCGTCGATGAGGTTCGCGGTCTGTCCGACGCCGGCCACGGTGCGAAGATCAAGACAGAGCTCGAGTCGTTCACCGCCACGTACCCCGGCGACGGCTGGGAGGTCACGCTCAAGCGTCTGCTCGAGGTAGGTGCGCTGGCCTAGCGGCCGGTAGCCGGCAGCGGTTCGACCGGTCCGGCTCTACTCCCCTGATGCGACTCACCGAGTTCTGGGCGCGGATGCGCCATCACCTGGGCGCAACGTACGCGGACTCGTTCGCCCGGGACTTCGTCATTGCCGATCTCGGCGGCCGGACAGTGAACGAGGCACTTGCGGCGGGAATCGACGCCAAGGACGTGTGGCGAGCCGTCTGCACTGCCCTGCAACTGCCCCCGACTGCTCGGTGACCCTCCCATCGGTTCCACCGCGCCCGGACTCCCTCGGTCGGGATCCGGTCGTCGATGTGGCGCGGATCCAGAGCCGGACCGTACGCACGCTGATCGTCAGCCAGATCATCGGCGGCGTTGGGGTGGCAAGCGGGATCGCGGTTGCGGTCCTGGCGGCCGAGGAGTTAACCGGAAGCGCGAGCCTGGCCGGTCTGGCGCAAACGGCCGGTGTCCTGGGGGCCGCGATGGCGGCGGTACCGCTGTCCCGGCTAATGCACCGGTGCGGGCGCCGGGTCGGTCTGGTGGCCGCGTACCTGATCGCAGGTATGGGTGCGGGCATCTGCTTACTGGCCGGCCTCTCGTCGGCGTACTGGCTGATGCTGCTCGGCATGATCCTGTACGGGGTGGCGACCGCGGCAAACCTGGCGGCCCGATACGCCGCCACCGATCTCGCCGAGCCGACTACTCGTGGTCGCGCCCTCGGTCTGGTCGTCTGGGCCACCACGATCGGGGCGGTGCTCGGGCCGAATCTGATCGAACCTGGCGGCGCGCTCGGCGAATGGCTGGGACTGCCGCGGCTCTTCGGGCCGTACCTGATCGCCTTGACCGGCTTCCTGGTGGCGGCGAGCACGCTGGCCATCCGGATGCGGCCGGACCCGCTGCTGACCGCGCGCCAGCGCGCGATCGAGCTGGGTACGGAGGATCCGGAAGCGGGCCAGCGGCGATCGATGGGGCTGCGGGAGGCTCTGCTGACGATCCTGAGGTCGCCCGGCGCGCGGCTCGGCGTCCTCGCGGTGGCGGTGGCCCACACGGTCATGGTCGGTGTCATGGTGCTGACTCCGGTTCACATGCACCACGATGGTGCGACGCTGACCATCGTCGGCCTGGTGATCAGTGTGCACGTGGCGGCGATGTACGCGCTGTCTCCGCTGATCGGCGTCTGGGCGGACCGGGCCGGCCGGGTCCCGGTGATCGTTGTCGGCCAGCTGATACTGCTCGCGTCCGCACTGGTCGCCGGTACCGCGAGCGGCCACGAGTCGGCACAGCTCGGCGTCGGACTCAGCCTGCTCGGCTTGGGTTGGTCCTGCTGTTTGGTCGCCGGTTCGACGCTGATCACCGAGTCGGTCGGGCTGGTTGACCGGCCCGCGATCCAAGGCGCTTCGGACCTCGTTATGGGCGTATCGGCG
>DATFRM010000184.1:0-2125 GCA_035263265.1 Actinomycetes bacterium | reverse complement strand
TACACGCTGCGCATAAGCGGCAGTGAGCCGGCAACCAGCAGGGCCGCACCCAAACCGACGAACATGGCGATCCCGCCGAGCCGCGGGGTAGGGATCGCGTGCACGTCCCGGTCACGTACCGGGGTCATCACTTTGGCGTCGATCGCCAGTCGGCGTACCACTCCGGTCGTCAGATACGTGACCGCGGCCGCCACCATCAGGACGAGCAGGTACTCGCGCATCGGCGGCTCAGCCTACCCGTCGCCGCTTGGCGCCTCGAGGTCCGCGGCGACCTCACGCAACATTTCGACCGGCAGCGCGCCGACCCGTAGCACCTGAGGTACTTCCCGGGTCAAGTCGACGATCGTCGACGGCGTCGGAGCACCACTAGGCCCCGCGTCGAGGTAAACGCTGACTGAATCGCCGAGCTGGGCCTCCGCCTCCGCGCACGTGGTGGCTGGTGCAGCGCCGGACTTGTTCGCGCTGGACACCGCCATCGGGCCGGTCGCGACCAGCAGGTCGATGGCCACGGGATGCAGCGGCATCCGGATCGCCACCGTGCCCCGGGTATCGCCCAGATCCCAGTGCAGCGACGGTTGCTGCCGGCAGACCAGGGTCAGCGGTCCCGGCCAGAACGCCTCGACCAGAGCGCGCCCTACCTCCGGGAGATCGGCCACCACACCGTTGAGCGTGCTCGGGGAGCCCACCAGAACCGGCACCGGCATGTCCCGGCCGCGTCCCTTCGCGGCCAGCAACCGGGCCACCGACCCGAGGCTGAACGCGTCCGTGCCAAGCCCGTACACCGTGTCGGTCGGCAGCACCACCAGTTCGCCACGCTTGACGGCACCGGTCGCATGATCGAGCCCGCGGGACCGCTCGGTGGGGTCCTGGCAGTCGAATCGACGGCTCACAGCGGGCTAGCCTCCTTGCGCGCGGTGACGAACCGGGGGCGATTAGCGAGGTCGCGGTGGTCGCGCACCTCGGTCCATCCTGCCTCCTCGGGGAAGCAGCGCGGGGCTTCGGCCCACTGCTCGTCCGCGTGTTCAACGACGACCCAGCCATTCGGCCGGAGTAGCCGCGCGGCGACTCGCTCGATCGTTCTGATCACGTCCAGGCCGTCCGCGCCGGCCCACAGCGCCCGGGCCGGATCATACTCGGCCACCTCTGGGTCCCGGACCGATGCGCCGAGCGGGACGTACGGCGGATTGCTGATCACCAGATCGACCCGGCCGTCCAGCTCAGGCAGGCAGCCCTCGACGTCCCCGTGGTACAGCGCGATCCGGCGGGCTAGCGACGGCTCGGCCGCATCGATGTTGCGCCGGGCCCAGCTGACCGCGGCGTCGTCCAGTTCGACCGCGTGCACATTGGCACGCGGTACCTCCTGGGCGATCGCAAGCGCGATCGCCGCCGAGCCGGCGCACAGATCCACGACCAGCGGCTCGGCCACGTCCATCCGGTGCAACCGATCGACCGCCCAACCGACTACCACCTCGGTCTCTGGGCGCGGGATGAACACACCGGGACCCACCGCCAGCTCCCGATAGCGGAAGTACGCGCGCCCGGTGATGTGCTGCAACGGCTCGCGGGCGGCTCGGCGCGCGATCGCGGCCCAGTAGGCGCCGTCGAACTCGGCGTCGGGCACCGTATGCAGGCGGCCGCGGTCGACCTGGTGGACGAACGCGGCCAGTTCCTCGGCATCGAACCTGGGCGCCGGCACACCGGCCTCGGCCAGCCGCTCGGTGGCCAGCGCCACCTCGCGCAGCAGCAGGTTCACGGTCGCGCTCCGATCAGCGGCTCAACGTGCTTGCCCGGCGGCGGCCAGCTTCGCCGCGGAGTCGGCGTCGACGCACGCCTGGATCACCGCGTCGAGGTCGCCGTCGACCACCTGGTCGAGGTTGTACGCCTTGTAACCGACGCGGTGATCCGAAATTCGGTTCTCCGGGAAGTTGTAGGTGCGGATCCGCTCCGACCGGTCCACCGTCCGAACCTGGCTGCGGCGCGCGTCCGCGGCCTCCCGATCGGCCTCGTCTTGAGCCAGCGAGAGCAGCCGGGAGCGGAGGATCCGCATCGCCTGCTCCTTGTTCTGCAGCTGCGACTTCTCGTTCTGGCAGGACACCACGATGCCGGTGGGTAGGTGGGTGATCCG
>DATFRM010000183.1:0-5179 GCA_035263265.1 Actinomycetes bacterium | reverse complement strand
CGAGAATGGGACGCCACGATCCTGGAGCAGGTGCCCGACCGGCGGATCGCCTGGATCGCCATCGACGGAAAGACCAACGCGGGCGCCGTGGAGTTTGAGCCGCTCGATCCGGACCGCACGCTGGTGCGGTTGCATCTGGCGTATGAGCCCGAGGGGTTCGTCGAGCACGCCGGCAACAAGCTGAACATCGTGAACCGGCAGGTCGAGTCCGATCTAAAGCGGTTCAAGGACTTCATCGAGAATCTCGGCGGCGAGACCGGCGCCTGGCGCGGCACGATCCGCGACGATTTCGGGGTCGGTGCGCAGGGCGCCGAGGACGTCGCGACGACCGGCGGCGTCGGCACCCAGCTGGCCGGTTCCAGCTCCGGGCAGCCGATGCCCGGCGCCAGTCCGGGGCAGTACCCACCCGGCACCGCCTCGAGCCGGCCGCCGAACTGTGGCGCTGATCTCGGCGAGGATCCGGACGATATAACGCGGCACTCGCTCTGACCGCTTCGTACCGATGGCCGCTGATATTGCTAAGCCGGTCCCGTCCCGTCGCGAACGCGCTTGACGTAGCGGTGGGACGGGACCGGAATCGATCCGTCGGCGCTCGCTGCTTGGTACTCGAACCCGCCCTCGTCCATCCAGCCGTTGCGTTCGTAGAACCGGCGCGCCCGGGTGTTGCCCGCGACGACGGCAAGCCAGGCTCGGTCGTGCCCGTTGGCCGCTACCTGCCGCTCCGCCACGGTGAGCAGCACGGCGGCGATCCCCGATCCGCGGTGGTCGGAGGAGACATAGACCTGCTCGACCTCGTCGTCCACAACCATCACGAAGCCCGCCACCGCCCCGTCGAAAACCGCGACAGTCGTGTCGCCGACCCGTTGCTCGGCGCGGGATCCAAACGAGTCCTCGGTCCGCGCCGCGACGAGTTCGTCCGGTATGTGACCGAGGTGACCATCGCGCCAGCCGTCGTACCAGATCTGCGCGATGGCCGGCGCATCGTCGGGCTGGGCCGGACGGATGGTCGTCATGAGTCCTCCGAGGCCGGGGGAGCGGCAAGCCGAGATGCTCGACCGTACAGGTACCGCTGCTGCGGCCGGCTCATGGTCAGCTCGGCTGCGGCGACGTAGGACTCGCGGGCAGCGGGGTGATCGCCGGCCATCTCGAGCAGGTGCGCCCGCACCGCGTGCAACCGGTGATCGTGCGCGATCCGCTCGTCATGTTCCAGCTTCCCGAGCAGGTCGAGGCCTGCCTGCGGGCCCGTCGCCATCGCCACCGCGACGGCATGATTCAGCGCAACGACCGGATTCTCCGACAGCTCCAGCAGCAGTTCGTAGAGTGCCACGATCTGCGGCCAGTCGGTCGCTTCGGTGCTCGGCGCCTCATCGTGTAGCGCGGCGATCGCGGCCTGGATCTGGTAGGGGCCGGTCGGCCCGCGGGGCAGGGCGTCGCTGATCAGCGCTACCCCTTCGGCGATGTAGTCCGTATTCCAGCGGCCGCGATCCTGCTCCGCCATTGGGACCAGTTCGCCGGCCGGGCCGGTCCGCGCCGGGCGTCGAGCGTCGGTGAGCAACAGCAGCGCAAGAAGGCCGGTGACCTCGCCGTCGTCGGGCAGCAGCGCGTGCAGCAGCCTGGTAAGCCGGAGCGCCTCCACTACGAGCTCGGTCCGTTGCAGGTTCGGACCGGCGGTAGTGGCGTATCCCTCGGTGAAGATCAGGTAGAGCACGTGCAGTACGGCGCCGAGCCGGTCGGCCCGCTCCGCAGGTGGAGGTAGCCGGAACGGGAGTCCGCTGTCCCTGATCCGCTGCTTCGCCCGGCTGATCCGCCGGGTCATGGTCGCCTCCGGCACCAGGAACGTGCGGGCGATCTCCGCAGTGGCCAGACCGCCGACCGCGCGCAGCGTCAACGCGATCTGCGACGCCGGTGACAGTGCCGGGTGGCAGCACATGAACAGCAGGACGAGCGTGTCGTCGGACTCGGGCGGCCGATCGGCCGGCGGAGCCAGCTGCCGGTCGGGTCGCGCCCAGCGGGCCACGGTGGCTTCCCGGCGCTGCCGCGCCTGCTCGCTGCGCAGCAGGTCGGTCAGCCGGCGTGCGGCAACCGTGATCAACCAGCCACGCGGGTTGTCCGGGATACCGTCCACCGGCCACTGACTGGCGGCCGCCAGCAGCGCCTCCTGGGTGGCGTCCTCTGCGATGTCGAAATGGCCGTAGCGGCGGACCACCGCGCCGAGGACCTGCGGCGCCAGCGACCGCAGCAGGTCCTCGACGTCCGGGTCACGCATCGGCTGTGCTCACAGCTCCAGGTCGCCGATCCCGTCGATGATCGGCCGAACGTCCACGTACTCCCCGTCCGCGTCCGGATTGACCAGACCCGCGGCGATCTCGATCGCCCGGTCGATGCTGGCGCACTCGACGATCGTGTACCCCGCGAGCACCTCCTGGGTCTCCGGATACGGCCCGTCGGTTACCACCGGGACCCGGTTCTGCAGCTGCACTCGCCTGGCGTGCACCGGGGCCGACAACCCCTGGGCGTCGACCAGTTCCCCGGACTCGGTCAGGCGCTTGTGGAAGGACTCCATGTATCCGTGCATCGCCGCGATGTCGTCGGCGGACATGGCCGGCTTGTGGGTGGGCCGGCCGGCCAGGACATCGTAGTCCTGCTGCGAGCCGTACAGCATGATCATGTACTTCATGATCGCCCCTCTCTGCTGGCACCGCTGCGGTGCCTCCACCGAGAACGTCGGAGCCGCCGCGCGGAGCCGGACAACCGCCGTTCCAAACGTAAGTCGCGGCTCTGGCCCCGTTAGTGCGATCTTGGCTTAAGTTTCGACTGGATATGTCAGGACATGTTTAGTCACGAGCGGCTCCTTGATCGCACTAACGCGGCCCGAGCTCGAAATGTCCGCGACATAGTAGGTCCACCGACGGAGGGGACTGCCATGGATGCGCCATCTCGGACGACCAACGCCAAGCGGATCTACCGCGCCCGGCCGACCGATGCAGAGATCGCTGAGGTGCTAGCCATGCGGCTGGCAGCGGCGGTCGGCACGCTCAACGAGGACGGCTCCATCCATCTCGCCTACGTGATCTTCTTACATGAGGACGGCCGGCTGTACTTCGAGACCTCGTCGGTCACCCGCAAGGCCCGCAACGCCCAGGACCGTGGTCGCGCCACGATGCTGATACAGGGTCAGGCGTCGACCGGCACCCACCTTATGGTCGCGGCCGAGGGCGATGCCACGGTCATCGCCGGATCGCGCGCGCACGAGATCAATGAGCGGCTCCGGGCCAAGTACATCCGGCCGGAGGCACTCGGCGAGATCAACCAGGCCTGGGGACCGCTGGACGATCTCGCCGTGGAGATCGTGCCGCGGGCCTGGCGGTCCTGGACGTCGGGTCCGTTCCACGAACACACCCAGCAGACGCTGACCAGCGAATACGACGACGCCTGGATCTAGGCCCGCCGCTGGTAGTCGGACCGGTTGGTTGGGGCGCTACGCCGGCCAATGGCTGGGACGCCGAAGCGATGCCGGTAGCCGGGTGGTGTGATCCCCACCCGCGGCGTCGAGCTGCGCCTGGTTGAGAAAGACGCTGCCGGTCAGGTCGGCGCCGGCGAGGTCCGCACCGCGGAGGTCGGCCCCACGTAGGTCGGCCAGCCGCAGGTCGGCGCGGCTGAGGTTCGCGCCGATGAGCAGTGCACCGCGCAGGTTCGCGCCGGTGAGTTCAGCGCCGCGGAGATCGGCTCCGAGGAGGTCGGCGCCCCCGAGGCTGGTGCCCCCGAGGCTGGTGCCGCTGCCGTCGGCGGGATCCCGGTTGGCGTCGCCAGCGCCCGATCGGCGCCATACTCCGGCTCTGACCAGCTCGCTGACACGGGTAAGCAGCGGGTCTACGTCTCGCCGCAACGCCGGCAGGTCGACCTCGGCCAGCTCCGCCGCCTCCAGGTTGCTGAGCCGTTCGACAGCATTCCAGAGACGGGTAAGTGCAGCGCTGAGCTCGCCGTCCGGCACCAGCTCGAGCGCTTCGGACAGATACCAGAGCAGCTCATGCAGACCGCGCATGATCGCGAACGCATCGAAGATCTGCCGGGCCAGCTCTGGGTCCCGGCGCCAGTTCCGGCCACGGAACGTACTCTGGGTGATCTTCTGACCGGCGCCGAAGCAGTCGTAGGCCGCGCAGCCGGGAAAGCCCAGCGGCCGGAGCCGGTCGTGAACGCCGCAGCGGAAGTCCGCCAGTAGGTTCGGGCACGGTTGTCCGGCCGGCTTGTCGATCGCGAAATCGGCCGATGCGGCAAACGCCGGGGCCACGCAGCACAGCGCGGAACAGCGTGTGCAGTCGGCGCGCAGCTCGTCCGGTCCCACGAACGCCATCGTCGCGGACCAGGATGGACGTCGCCAGCGCGGCGCTCTAGCTTGTCCGCAGCCACCTTGAGCAAACCGAAGGGATCACTCGCAGATGGACCGTCTGGCTGGCCGAGTCGCCCTGGTCACCGGAGCGGCTCGCGGGATCGGAGCGGCTACCGCGCAGCGGCTGGCGCGGGACGGCGCCGCGGTGGCCGCCGCGGATCTAGTTGGGGACGACACCGCCGATACCGTTCGCGCCATCACTGAGGCCGGAGGCCGGGCGCTCGGGATCGGTTGCGACGTCGCGGTCGCCGCCCAGGCCGAGAGCGCGGTGCAGCGCACGATCGACGAGCTCGGTGGCCTCGACATCCTGGTCAACAACGCCGGGATCACCCGGGACAACCTGTTGCACAAGATGACCGAGGAGGACTGGGACGCGGTCATGGGTGTGCACTTGCGCGGTCCGTTCCTCATGTGCCGGGCCGCTCAGAGGCACATGGTGGACCAGCGGTACGGCAAGATCGTCAATATCAGCTCGGTCTCCGCGCTGGGCAACCGCGGCCAGGCGAACTACTCCGCGGCCAAAGCCGGCATCCAGGGCTTCACTCGGACGGTCGCGATCGAGTTGGGTCCGTTCGGGATCAACGTGAACGCGGTCGCTCCCGGGTTTGTCGAGACGGCCATGACCGACGCGACCGCGCGCCGGCTCGGCATGGAACCGGAACAGTTGCGCAAGCTGGCCGCGGAGTCCCGCCCGCTGCGCCGCACCGGCCGGCCCGAGGACCTCGCGAACGTCATCGCGTTCCTGGTCAGCGAGGACGCGTCATTCATCACCGGCCAGACCATCTACGTGGA
>DATFRM010000182.1:0-15232 GCA_035263265.1 Actinomycetes bacterium | reverse complement strand
GAGAACGTCGCTCCGGTCTCGGCCGCGGAGGCCATCAGGTAGGCACGCTTGGCGACGGTCGAGACGTAGCCGACCTGGTTGACGCGGACCTGGGCAGACGGCGGCGTCGGTGCCGCCGGCGCACTCTGAGCCCGTAGGCCGGCTAAGCCGGCGATGATTCCCACCATGACAAGAACGCCGAGCATTCGACGCATCGTGCGCCTCCCTGTGCCGCGCTGCAGCGGCGGCGGAGCGAACGAACGGGAAATAGAGCCCAGGGGGCCGGATTGGGCGGTGCTGCCACTTTCGAGTAAGGAAAGTTTCCTTACGCTAATCGCCTCGACCGGCTACGACAAGATCCGACCGCTGTTCGGTCAGGAAACGACGAAGATCCCCGCAAGCGATCGGCAAACCGCTCCAGGGATCTCGATGCGCTCCCGCGATAGGACTCGAACCTATAACCTGCCGGTTAACAGCCGGACGCTCTGCCGATTGAGCTACGCGGGACCGAACCGGGCCAGCGCCTGACACCGGATGTCGCGCCCTTAGAGTACCGCATCGGATCGCTCGGCCAACTCGTTGCGCGGCCCGGCCGGATTGGCCAGGCCATTGCTGGGTAGCGTTCGTCTGGCAGAGCTGCAGCTCATTGGAGGCGACCGTCATGCGCAAGCTCGGATTCCTCGCCGGGGCGGCCCTGGGCTACGTGTTGGGCGCGAAGGCCGGCCGGGAACGGTACGAGCAGATCCGCTCGACCGCTCAGAAGCTGGCCAACCACCCCACCGTCCAGCAGGTCAAGACCGAGGCCCAGGACCAGGCAAGCCGGATCTATGGCTCGGCCAAGGACAAGATTTCCAACAAGGTGTCCGATACCGGCTGGATCCCGATCGGCAAGGGCGACACTGGGGCCTCGGGCGCAGGCGAGTTCACCTCTGACGACACCTGGGCTTCGGCCACGCGGTCGAAAGGCTAGATCCCGGTCTGGGCTCTGAGCTCCGCCACCGCCCGTTCCGCCCGCTCGCGCACGAGCGGATCGGTACGGTCCAGGCCCGCGTCGAACGCCACGACCCAGCGGGTCTCTCCCGCTCCTGGCGACCGCCTGGCTGACACCAGGACGCCGCGGCGTCCGTCCAGCGGCACGTGCTGGCTGTAGACGATCGTGCTCTGAACGCGCTCCCGTACCGTCTCCGGCACGTAGCCGGGCTCGGCGAGCGGAAGGTCGAGCCGGCCGTCGGGGTCGGGAAGTACCACGGTGAGCGTAGCCAGCTCTCCGTCCCAGCTGACCTTCGCGATCGATTCGTACGGGATCCGGGCCAGCCGGCGATCCGACTCGGACCCCGGGACGTGCAGCGCTCGGTCGGTAGCCACGACATACAGCGCGGCAGGGCCGGCGTCGCCAGCGCGGGCCGAAACCGGTTCCTGGGCAACGGCCAGCACCCGCTCACCCGGTTCGAGCACGAGCGCATCCCGGACCGGGGCCGGAACGGGCGCTTGGCGGCGCCATCGCATGGCGCTCAACCTACGTCACCGGAGCCGCGCAGGGGCGGCTCCGGTGACGGCCCGAACGTGGCGGGCTATCTCGTGTGATAGCCCGACCGTGGTCGGCTACCTCGTGCTCAGCCCAAAGCCGTAGGCGAACAGCGGGTTGTAGTTCGCATCGCCGATGTTGATCGGCACCTGTGCCTCGGTGCGCGGCCAGGTCATCGGCAACTTGCCGGTGAAGGGCCGGTCGCCGAAGAGCACATCAGCAACCCCGGCGCCTTCGCTGCCCGGCAACCACGCCGCGACTAGCGCGTCCATCTTGCTGAGCTGGTCGGTGAGCACCTGCGGGCGACCGGACACAACCACGACGACGCAAGTCGGGATCGCGTCACAGACCGTGTCGATGACCGCCTTGTCACCGGGTTGTAGGGACAGCGACTTCTCCTCCAACTGGGCGGGCGAGCAGAACCCGCACTCCGGCCCGCCGACGTCGCCGAACCCCTCGGAATACGGCGTCTCGCCGACCACCACGACGCCGACATCCGCATCGGTCATCGGGGCCGACGCATCGGCGCTGTAGGTGACATTCGCGTTCGGGGCCACCTCCCTGATCCCCTCGAGGATCGTGGTGCCGGGGATGATGTCACCGGAGATGCCCTGCCAGGCGATCGTCCAGCCACCGGCCTGGTTGCCGATGTTGTCGGCGTTGCGGCCGGCGACATAGATGTCGGCGTCGGACGCCAGCGGCAGCGCGTTGCCGCTGTTCTTCAGCAGCACCTGCGACTCCGCGACGGCCCGCCGGGCGATCGCGCGATGCTCCGCGCTGCCGACCTGGTCGAGGTTGTCCTTCGACGCGAACGGGTGTTCGAACAGTCCGAGGTCGAACTTCGCGGTCAGGATGCGGCTAACCGCATCGTCGATGCGCGCCATGCTGACCCGGCCGGCGTTGACCTCGGCCAGCAGCAGCTCCTCGAACTGCTGGGAACTGAAGGGCTCCATGAACATGTCCGTGCCGGCGTTCACGCCGACCCGCACCTTGTACGCGGTCAGCCCGCCCACTCCCGGATTAGCGGGATCGGGGATCTGATGGATGCCTTCCCAGTCCGAGATGATGAAGCCGCGGAAGTGGTACTGGCCCTTGAGGACGCCCGCGATGAGGTCCTGGTTGGCGTGCATCTTGATCGGATTGCCGACCCCGTCCTCGATCCAGTCCACACTCGAGAACGACGGCATCGAGCTGCGCACGCCGTGCCGCCGGATCGCGGTCGTGTACGGCGCCAGATCGATCTGAGTGAAGCGCTCCCGACTCGTCACCGTGATGCCCTGGTCGATCGTGTAGCGCTGCTCGTACCACGGCTTGCCGACGTTGAACGCGGCGGCGGCGTAGTCGTAGGCGGTGTCGCCATCACCCGCGTAGTGCTTCGCGGTGGCCAGGACGTGGTCCGAAGAGATCGCCGCTCGCCCTTGGCCCTGCAGCCCATCGATGATGGTCTCCATCTTGGAGACCAGTGCCGGGTCCTCGCCGAAGCTCTCGTACACCCGGCCCCACCGCTCGTCCCGAGAAACGCAAATGCACGGCCCGAAGCTCCACGGGATGCCGGTGGCACGTACCTCCTCGGCGGTGGCTTGGCCGACCTCACGCGCGAGCGCCGGGTCGCGGGTGGCACCGAGGCCGATGTTGTGCGGGAAGATCGTGGCACCAAAGACGTTGCCGTGGCCGTGGACGGCGTCAATCCCGTAGATGATCGGGATTCCGAGGCGCGTGTTCAGCGCCTGCTGCTGGAACTCGTTGACCATGTCGACCCAGGCCTCAGGCGTGTTCGTCGCAGGCGTCGAGCCGCCGCCGGACAGCACCGATCCGAGCTTGAGAGTGGTGATCACACTCGGATCACCGGCGACTGCACCACGCTCGGCTTGGGTCATCTGGCCGATTTTCTCCTCGAGCGTCATGCGACCGAGAAGATCCTTGACGCGCTTCTCCACCGACTGGGACGAGTCGAGATAGACCGGTCGAGCGGACGCGGCGGCGAGCTGCGCAAGCTGACCCGTCGGCGGGCGCGCCTGGCCGGCCCCGGCGGAAATCGCCGGCGCGAAAGATAAGAGCAGGATGCTCACAGCGATCAACGAGATGCGTGAACGGGAACCCATGGTGTCCTCCACAAAAGTGAGGCGAACCGGACGCCTGGCGTCCCAAACGGGCCCCCAGGCCCACCCCCGTCCCGTGAGGATGATCCTTGCGTGATCACATGATTACGTCAAGTGACAATTCAGGCCCGTTGAAGACAGGCCTGGTCACGCCCAGGAAACTTGTCCGCGATCAGCGGAGGTAGTCGCGGAGCTGATCGGCCAGCGTACGGTGCCGCAACTTGGCCAACGTCTTCGCCTCGATCTGGCGCACTCGCTCCCGGGTCACGCCGAAGACCTGGCCGACCTCCTCGAGCGTGTGCGGCTCACCGTCGGTCAGCCCGTAGCGAAGCTGCACGACCCGCTTCTCCCGGTCGCCGAGCGTGCCGAGGATCGCATCCAGGTGCTCCCGCAACAGCACGTGCGCGGACGACTCCACCGGCGAGATCACGTCGGTGTCCTCGATGAGGTCGCCTAGTTCGGAATCCTCTGTCTCGCCAACCGGTGAGTGCAGCGAGATCGGTTCCTGGGCCAGCCGCATGATCTCCAGCACGCGCTCGACATCGAGCCCGAGCCGGCTGGCCACCTCGAGCGGAGTCGGCTCGCGACCCCACTCCTGCAGCAAGTTGCGCTGCATCCGGACGATCCGGTTGATGGTCTCCACCACGTGCACTGGCACCCGGATCGTGCGCGCCTGGTCAGCCAGTGCGCGGGTGATGGCCTGGCGGATCCACCAGGTGGCGTACGTGGAGAACTTGTAGCCCTTCGCGTAGTCGAACTTCTCGACCGCGCGGATCAGGCCCATGTTGCCCTCCTGAACCAGGTCAAGGAACGGCAGCCCACGGCCGATGTAGCGCTTGGCGATGGACACCACCAGGCGCAGGTTGGACTCGATCAGGCGCCGCTTGGCCAGGTGGCCGTCCTCGGCGATGATGGCGAGCTCTCGGCGCAGGGACGGGGTCAGCGGCTGGCCGGAGGTCAGCTTGGCCGCCGCGAACACACCCGCCTCAACTCGCCGGGCCAGCTCTACCTCGTCGGCCGCGGTGAGCAGGGCGACCCGGCCGATCTCGCGCAGGTACTGCCTGACCAGATCGGTGCCGCCGCCGCGGATCGCGGTCTCGTCGAGGTTGTCGCTCGCGTCGTCCTCGTCGGCGTCGGGCGTTACGACCAGTTCATCGAGCTGCGGCTCCTCGGCCTCTTCCTGCTCTAGAAGCGCGGTGCCGGACGCTTCGCGTCCGGCGTGCCGAGTCTCCCCGTTGGTGTTCGTGGTTTTCGGTTCCACCAACGCCTGACGAATCATGCGGCCATCCCTCCGGAAGCCCCGGACCTCGACGTACCGCGCCGGTCGCGGCAACCCGACTACTGCCTTACCCACCTGTGGTCTCCCGTGCACCTGAGGTTAACAAACAAATATGAGGAAGCTCACGGCCGGCTTGAAGTAGATCGTCCGGATGGGTGGTGGTTTGCCGCTCGGATCTTGCGGAGCTAGAGCGCGCCGATCGCCCGTTCGCGCAGGCCGCGCGCCTGCGACTCGAGCGCAATGAGCTCGCCGAAGAGCCGGTTGTACTCCTGCTCGGCGGTCAGCGGATTGGTCCGCTGCAGCTTCGATTTCAGCTCTGTGATGCGCCGGGTCATCGCCATCTCGGCCAGCCGGGCGAGCACCGCGCTCGTGTAGCGCGGGTCCGGGTCCCCCGTGCTCCGCACGGGCTCCACCGCAAGTTCGGTGACCAGCGTGCGGACTGCGTCGTCCGGCGCCGACTCGCGGACCGCGGCCACCCAGCCGGGTCCGGACGTCGCCGTGGCGACCCCGCCGGCGCCGGCGATCGCGAGCCGGACCGAACGGTACGCGTCCGCGGTGTACATGTCGGCCTCGGTCGCATCGAATACCGGCCCGGCCAGCTGCGGCACCTGCAACCCCAGCTTCAGCGCCTCTCGTTCTACCTGCAGCGCCGGGTCAAGCGGGTCGGGTCGAGCCACCTTGTCGGCCGGCACAGCGGCCGGCTCGCCGTCGGTTCGCCCGGCGACTCCGGCCACCGCCGCGGCCACCGGCTCGATGTCCATACCGAGCCAGCCGGCCAGCCGCTTGGTGTACTCCGGGCGCAGGGCACGATCCCGGATGGACGCCACCATCGGCACCGCGCGGCGCAGCGCGGCCACCCGACCCTCGGCCGAGTCCAGGTCGTACGGCTCGAGCGCACTGCGGATCGCGAACTCGAACATCGGCACCCGGCGGGCGACCAGATCGCGCACGGCTACCTCACCGCGGCGCACCCGCAGGTCGCACGGGTCGAGGCCGTCCGGCTCGATTGCGACGAACGTCTGCGCTACGAATCGCTGGTCATCCTCGAACGCCCGCAGCGCGGCCTTGCGACCGGCCTCGTCGCCGTCGAACGTAAAGATCACTTCACCGCGGAACTCGTTCTGGTCCATCAGCAGCCGGCGCAGGATCTTGATGTGCTCGCCGCCGAACGCGGTGCCACAGGTGGCGATCGCGGTCGGCACTCCGGCCAGATGGCAGGCCATCACGTCGGTGTAGCCCTCGACTACCACCGCTTGCATCCTTCGGGCGATCTCTCGCTTGGCCAGGTCGACCCCGTACAGAACTTGGCTCTTCCGATAGAGCGGAGTCTCCGGGGTGTTCAGGTACTTGGGACCGTTGTCGTCCTCGAACAACCGGCGGGCACCGAAGCCGATCACGTCACCGGTGATGTCCCGGATCGGCCACATCAGCCGGCCACGGAAGCGGTCCATCAGACCGCGCTGCCCGTCGCGCGCGAGCCCGCCGATCCGCAACTCGTCGTCGGTGAATCCGCGCGCCCGCAGGTGCTTGGTGAGCGTGTCCCAGGCCTGCGGCGCGAATCCGACCGAGAACTGCACCGCGGCCGCCTGGTCGAAACCGCGTTCGGCGAGCAGCCGCCGGGCCGGTTGCGCGGCCGGACTACCGAGTTGGTCGGCGTAGAACTCGGCCGTGGCCTTGTGTGCCTCGACCAACCTGGTCCGCCGGCCCTGCTGGCCCTGCGTGGTCGCCCCGCCCTCGACGTACCGCAGCTGGATGCCGGCGCGTCCGGCCAGCCGCTCGATCGTCTCCGCGAATGTCAGGTGGTCGACTCGCATCACGAAGTCGAAGACGTCACCGCCGGCCTGGCAGCCGAAGCAGAAGTACAACCCGCGTGCCGCGGTCACGTGGAATGACGGGGTCTTCTCCTCGTGGAACGGGCACAGCCCCTTGAGGCTGCCGCCGCCCGCGTTGCGCAGCGTGACCCGCTCACCGACCACATCCGCGATCGGAGAACGCTCTCGGACGAGCGCGATGTCCTCGTCTCTGATGCGGCCGGGCACAGTGTCGGAGTCTACGTTCCCGACACCCGTGCCGGGGCCTCGCTCGGAGGTAGGTGACAGACGAACAGGTAGTGCGGACCGAGCGGCGGCACGTCGAACTCCGCGCCCTTTCGGGTGAAGCCGTTGCGCTCGTAGAACCCGGCCGCGCTGGTACGGCCGTTGCACCAGATCAGCTGCCCGCCGCGGCGAACGACCTCGGCCACCCCGCGCCTGAGCACGGCGGCGCCGATCCCCCGGCCGCGAAGCTCCGCCACGGTCGCCATTCCGCGAAACCGCCAGCCCGGCTCGCCATCCAGCGGTTGCGGAAAGAACGTCGCGCAGCCGATCACCGCACCGGTTCGCGGATCGCGCGCGGCCAAGTAGAACGTGTCCGGATGACCCTCCTCCGGATAGACCGACGCTTCCGGCGGAAGATGCGGGCGCAACGCGGACCGGCGCAGCTCGAAGATCTCGGCACGGTCGGCCAGCGCGATCGTGGGCTCGTCCACGGCCGAACCCTACGGGCTCGATCGCGCGTGGGCTCAGCCAGTGAGCCGCTGATGCCAGGCCAGTGCCGACGCGTCGGTGAGCGAAGCGACCTGATCGATCACCACCCGCAGCTGGGCCGCGTCGCCACCGGCACGCTGCCAGTCGTTCCTAAACGCGGGCTCCAAGCCGTCGGGACCACGCGCCGATAGCGCGTCGACCAGCTCCCGAATCACCTCGCGCTGCCGATGGTAGACGGCTACCCGGTCGTCGCTGAGCATCACCAAATGGGCGGCGATGCCCTTGAGCACGCTCACCTCGACCACGTGATCGGGCGGTACCACGAGCTCGGCGCCGTACCGCGTCAGCGGTCTGGACCCGAACGCCGCCTGAGTAGCCAGCTGGGCGGCCGTGCAGAACCGCCCGACCAGCTCGCTGGTCAGGTTCTTCAGCCCGGACAGTGCGCGGCGGCTGCCGTCGTACCCCGTCGGCCAGTACGGCTGCGCTGTCAGCCGATCAAGTGCGGCGTCCAGGTCGGCGTCGGTGTGCTCGGGGAGGTACCACTGCTTGGTTACCGTGCGTACCGCGGTGCGCAGTTCGCGATCGGCCAGTGCGTCCAGATCGATGGCGCCACCCTGAATGCCGTCCTCGACGTCGTGGACCGAGTACGCCACATCGTCGGCCCAGTCCATGACCTGCGCCTCCAGGCACGGCCGGGCGTCCGGCGCGCCGCGCCGTAGCCACTCGAACACGTCGGCATCCGCGTCGTATACACCGAACTTCCCGCCCGGGTCGCGCTGGCCGGGACGGGCGCCGCGCGGCCACGGGTACTTGGTCGCCGCGTCGAGGCTGGCCCGGGTGAGGTTGAGACCGGCGCTCCGGCCGTCCGGCCAGCCGGCCTTCGCCTCCAGCCTGGTCAGCAGCCGAAGCGTCTGCGCATTACCCTCGAACCCGCCAATGCCGGCCGCGGCGGCGTCCAGCGCCTGCTCGCCGGTGTGCCCGAACGGCGGGTGCCCGAGATCGTGGGCCAGGCAAGCCGTATCAACCACGTCCGGGTCGCAGCCGAGCGATTTCCCAAGCTCCCGACCGACCTGGGCGACCTCGAGCGAATGAGTAAGCCGATTGCGGACGAAGTCGTCGTAGCCCGACACGTACACCTGGGTCTTCGCAGCCAATCGGCGCAGCGCGGCCGAATGCAGCACCCGAGCCCGGTCCCGAGCGAACGGACCGCGTCGGGTCTGCTTCACCGGCTCCGGAGCCCATCTCTGGCGAGCCGCCTCGTCGTACCCGCTCACAGCGCTGGACTCTAGCCCGCCCTCCGTTCGTAGCCCGCAACAGCCTCGCCGGCCCGGTTCCGCGCTGTGAGTGCGGAGTCAGCGGTGCCGAACCGAAATTGATCAGGATCCGGCTCCGTAGCGTGAATTCGGGCGTAACATCCGAGGTAGTGCGGGGTCTTTGGCGGACCCGCCGGGGGAATCGGGGGTTCCAAATGAAGTTCTTACGTCCACTCGTGGCCGCGGCCGTGTGCGTCACCGCATTCGCCGTCGCCACCTCGCCCGCCTACGCGGCGCCTCCGTCCAACGACACATTCGCGGGCCGGCAGACCATCGCGGCGCTGCCGTTCAGCCAGACGCTGGACACCACCCAAGCCACCACCGACGCCACCGATGTCCAGGCGAACACCGACTGCGGCGCCCCGGCGACCGAGGCCAGCGTGTGGTACTCGTTCACTGCACCCGGCGACGCAGGGTTCGTCGTTGACGTCTCTGGGTCCAGCTACTCCGCCGGCGTGATCGTGGTGACCGGGTCGCCCGGTGCCTTTACGTTGGAGACCTGCGGACCCGGTGCGGTGGCCGTGCCAACCAGCGCGGGTGTGACCTACTCGATCCTCGCCTTCGGCGACATCCCCGGCGCGGACGGCGGCACGCTCGAGATCAACGTCGTCGAAGCGCCGCCGCCTCCGGAGTTCAGCGTCTTGACGGTCAACAAGACCGGGACGTTCGTCAAGAAGACCGGCCAAGCCATCATCCGCGGCAAGTACTCCTGCTCTGGCGTCGTCGACTTCGGCGAAATCGATGTGGATCTCAGCCAGCGGGTGGGGCGGGTCGCCACCATTCGCGGCTTCGGATTCGCCGACATCAGCTGCGACGGGGCCGTCCACAACTGGAGTGTTCTGATCGATCCCGAAAGCGGGATGTTCAAGGGCGGCCACGCCGCCTCGGTCACGGTCGGATTCGCCTGTGGTCCGTTCGAGTGCGGCGTTTCGTTCGTCGACCAGACGGTGAAGCTGCGCGGTCGGTAAACCCACTACCTGATCATTATCGGCGGTGTGCGCAGATCAATTGCGCAGACCGCCGGTAATGATCGAAAGCTCAGGGCTAGCGGGAGTCGCTCACCTCGGCCCCGGCCAGCGCGACCCGGCCCGCCTCCAGCCGGGCCACCGGCACTCGGAACGGCGAGCACGACACGTAGTCCAAGCCGACCTCGTGGAAGAAGTGCACCGAGTCGGGGTCACCGCCATGCTCGCCACACACGCCGAGCTTGAGTCCAGGACGGACCTTGCGGCCCTCCTCGGAGGCGATCCGGACCAGCCGACCGACTCCCTCCCGGTCGAGCGTCTCGAACGGCGACACGCCGAACACGCCTCGGTCCAGGTACTCGGAGAAGAACGAGCCCTCGACGTCGTCGCGGGAGAAACCCCAGGTGGTCTGGGTCAGGTCGTTGGTGCCGTAGGAGAAGAACTCGGCCGCCTCGGCGATCTGATCGGCGGTGAGCGCGGCGCGCGGCAGCTCGATCATCGTGCCGATCGGGTAGTCAAGCTCCACCCCCCGCGCGGCCGACACCTCGGCAAGCACGGCCACCGCCTCGTCCCGCATGATCTCGAGCTCCTGGACGGCCCCGACCAGCGGAATCATGATCTCAACCCGCGGGTCCCCGCCTGCCAGCTTGCGCGTGGCGGCCGCCTCCGCGATCGCCCTGACCTGCATCCCGTACAGGCCGGGCACGACCAGCCCGAGCCGGACACCGCGCAGGCCGAGCATCGGGTTGGCCTCGTGCAGCCGGCGCACGGCGGCCAGTAGCTCTCGGTCTCGGCCGGGGTCGTCACCACGGGCCTCCGCGACCGCGACCCGAACCGAGAGCTCGGTCAGATCGGGCAGGAACTCGTGCAGGGGCGGGTCGAGCAGCCGCACCGTCACCGGCAGGCCGTTCATCGCCTCGAGGATGCCCACGAAGTCATCGCGCTGCAGGGGCGCCAGCGCGTCGAGGGCAGCTGTCCGCTGCTCGTCGGTCTCGGCCAGAATCAGCCGCTCCACGTGCACCCGGCGGTCGCCCAGGAACATGTGCTCGGTCCGGCACAGACCGATCCCCGCCGCGCCCATCCGCCGACCGCGTGCGGCGTCGTCCGGGGTGTCGGCGTTCGCCCGGACCGCGAGCCGCCGGGCTTCGTCGGCGTGCCGGATCAGCCGGTCCACGGCCGCGACCAGCTCGTCGCCCCGCACCTCGTCGCCGGACAGCTCACCTTCGAAATAGCGCACCACCGGAGACGGCACGACCGGTACCTCACCGAGGTACACCGCACCGCTCGAGCCGTCGATCGAGATCACATCGCCCTCGGCGACTCGGACTCCGCCGGGTGCGGTGAACGCGCGCGCCTTCACGTCGACGTCGAGCTCCTCGGCGCCGCAGACACACGTCTTGCCCATCCCGCGGGCCACCACGGCGGCGTGCGAGGTCTTACCGCCACGGCTGGTCAGGATGCCCTGCGCGGCGATCATGCCGGGCAGGTCGTCAGGGTTGGTCTCGCGGCGGACCAGGATGACCCGCTCACCGGTCGCGGCCACCTCCGCGGCGCGGGCCGAGTCGAACACCGCCTTGCCGACGGCGGCACCCGGCGATGCGTTCATGCCGGTTGCGATCTTGTTAGCGTCCGATCCTGGCTCGAACCGGGGGAACATCAGCTGGGCGAGCTGCGCACCGGTGACCCGTCCGAGAGCCTCGTCGAGGTCGATCAGGCCCTGGTCGACGAGCTGAGTGGCGATCCGGAATGCCGCTGCCGCGGTCCGCTTGCCGACCCTGACCTGCAGCATCCACAGCTTGCCGCGCTCGATCGTGAACTCGATGTCGCACAGGTCGCGGTAGTGGTTCTCCAGCTTCGCCATGATGTCGAGCAGCTGGCGGTACGAGGTGGCGTCGATCCGCCCCAGCTCCTGGAGCGGCATGGTGTTCCGGATGCCGGCGACGACGTCCTCGCCCTGCGCGTTCTGCAGGTAGTCGCCGTACACGCCCTGCGCGCCGGTGCCTGGGTCGCGGGTGAACGCGACCCCGGTCCCGGAGTCCATGCCGAGGTTGCCGAACACCATCGCAACCACGTTGACCGCGGTACCCAGCTCCGCCGGGATCCGCTCCTGCCGGCGGTACAGGATCGCGCGTGGCGCGTTCCATGAGTCGAACACCGCGCGGATGGCCAGGTCCATCTGCTCGCGCGGATCCTGCGGAAACTCCCGGTCCGCATGTTCGGCCACGAGGCTCTTGTACGTAGCGACCAGCGCGCGTAGGTCGCCCGCGTCCAGGTCGAGATCGGACTCGGTGCCCTTGGCCTTCTTGGCCGCCTCGAGCGCGCTCTCGAAGTGCTCACCGTCAATGTCCAGCACGGTCTTACCGAACATCTGGATCAGCCGCCGGTAGGAGTCCCAGGCGAACCGTTCGTTGCCGGACTGCTTGGTCAGTCCCTGCACGGACTCGTCGTTCAGCCCGATGTTGAGGACGGTCTCCATCATTCCGGGCATCGAGAACTTCGCTCCGGACCGCACCGAGACCAGCAGCGGGTCGTCCGCCTGGCCGAGCCGCTTGCCCATCTGGCGCTCGAGCGCGGCCAGGTGGGTTCCGGCCTCCTCGGCCAACTCGGCGGGCACCCGGCCGGTACCGAGGTAGGCCTGGCATGCCTCGGTGGTGATGGTGAAACCGGGTGGCACCGGTAGACCGAGGTTGGTCATCTCAGCGAGGTTGGCACCCTTACCACCGAGCAGGTCTTTCAGGTCCTTGCTGCCCTCGGTGAAGTCGTAGACGTACTTCGGCACGGGAACTCCCAAGCGCGGGTGGTGGCACTGCAGATGTGGGCCGGAAGACGCCTCATTGCCCCGGCTTAGGCAGCCTACACAAGCCGTAGCGGCGGGACCCGCGGTCCCCACTCCTACCGAACCCAGCGTGACGTGCCCTAGTAGCACTTGCAAAGAAACCCTTGCAAGGATTTCTTTGCAGAGATACCTTTGCAAAGTGACCGAGCCAAGCCACCCTCGCCCCGTTCCGTTCGATCCGGAGCGCGAGGACCAAATCGACGCCCGCCGCCTGCGCGGGATCGCGCACCCACTTCGCCTGCGCATGCTCTGGGCCCTGCGGGAGCGGGGCCCGTCCACGGCGACGAGGCTGGCGGAGCTCCTCGGCGAGTCGAGCGGCGCCACCAGTTACCACCTGCGCCAGCTGGCTGCCTACGGGTTCGTCGTCGAGGACACCGATCGCGGCACCGAGCGCGAGCGCTGGTGGCGCGCCGCCAAGCGCGGTTCCAGCTTTGACCTGCCACCCGCCGAGGATCTCGAGGGACGCGTGCTCGGCGAGGAGTACCTGCACACAGTGGCGACCCTGTACTCCGAGCGGATGCAGCGCGCGATCAGCGGAATCTCGACCGCGCCACCGGACTGGCTGGACGCGGCCACCATCTCCGACGTCGTGCTGCGGCTGACCCCCGATGAGGCGCGCCAGCTCATCGCAGATGTGTTCGAGCTCGCCGGGCGCTACCGCCGGCACGACGAGCCGGATCCGCCGGCCGGCAACCGACGGGTCGCGTTCCAGTTCCAGGTGCTGCCGCAGGAGGAGTCATGACGTCCGCTGCCCCGACCCGCCGCGGCTTCGCGGTCCTGCTCGCTGCCGAGGCGGTCTCCCGGGTCGGCAGCCGGATGTCCTTCCTCGCACTGCCGTGGTTCGTGTGGGTCACCACCCACTCGCCCGCGCAAATGGGCATTGCCGGCTTCGCCGAGATGCTGCCGTACGTCGTCGCGCAGGCCTTCGGCGGTCCGCTGCTCGACCGGATCGGCGCCAAGCGGGCATCGGTGATCGGCGACGTGGTCGCGGTCGCCGGGGTCGCTGCGATCCCGCTGCTGGCCGGCTACGACATGCTCGGATTCTGGGCGCTGCTGGTGTTGGTCGGGGTGACCGGCGCGGCGCGAGGTGCCTCCGACAACGCCAAGGTGGTGCTGCTGCCGAGCCTCATCGGTGATCTCGCGACCGAGCGGGCGACCGGACTGCACGATGGCGTAGCCCGACTGGCCACGCTGATCGGGGCACCGCTGGGCGGCGTACTGATCGGTCTGTTCAGCGCTCAGGCGGTGCTGGTCATCGACGCCGCAAGCTTTGCGTTTGCCGCGCTGGCGATCGGCTGGTTCGTGCCCGGTCGGGCTGCCGACCGGGCCGCGCCGGCGACCGGTTCGTCGTACCTGGCCAGCCTGCGGGAGGGCTTCCGCTGGCTGCGGCACGACCGGCTCACCCAGGGCATCGGCGCCATGCTGTTCATCACCAACCTGGCCGATCAGGCTGTGAACGCGGTGCTACTACCACTGTGGGCGGCCCAGGTGACCGGTACCGCGCTGGCCGCCGGCGTGGTGTCCGGGGCGCTCGGGCTAGGCGCGCTTGCCGGCTCGTTCGCTTTCGCTGCGCTCGGTCCCCGGCTGCCGCGGCGACTGACTTTCACGATCTGCTTCCTGGTGCTCGGCGCGCCCCGATGCCTGGTGTTCGCGCTCACCGACAATCTGCCGACCGTCATGTCGGTGGTACTGATCGCCGGCATCGCCGCCGGCTCGATCAACCCGATCCTGGGCGCGGTCGCCTACGAGCGGATCCCGCCGGAGCTGCTGGCTCGGGTGTTCGGTGCGGTTGGCGCGCTGGCCTGGGCCGGGATCCCGCTCGGCGGGCTGATCGCCGGCGCGCTGGTGCCGCTGGTCGGGCTGTCCGGGGCGTTCGCCGCGCTGGCGGTGATCTACCTCGCGGCGACGCTGGCCCCCTTCTTCGGCGCGTCGTGGCGGCAGATGGACGACCGCCCGCTACCCACCGGAGATGCCGAGCTCGGCGTCGGGGCCGATGACGGCATGGCCGGGGTCGTCGAGCCAGCCTTCGGGGAGCACGACCCGGCGGGTGCCGGTGCCGCGGCCGCGTGGTGAGGCGGCCACCTCGACCGGGTAAGGCTGATCCAGATCGAGCTCGCCGAGCAGACCGGCGAGCTCGGTCAGTGCGGACACCATGCCGAGCCGGGCCCGCAGGTCCTGGCCGACCGAGAATCCCTTGAGATACCAGGCGACGTGTTTGCGGAAGTCCCGCGTCGCCTTGTCGTCGCCGAGGTCCGCGGCGAGCAGCGACGCGTGTTCGTACATGATCTTCGCGACCTCGCCGAGCGACGGCGGTTCCGGCTCTGGCCGGCCGGCGAATGCCGCCTCCAGCTCGCCGAACAGCCACGGCCGGCCAAGGCAACCGCGCCCGACCACCACGCCCGCGCATCCGGTCTGCTCGACCATCCGCACCGCGTCGGCAGCCGTCCAGATGTCGCCGTTGCCGAGCACCGGAATATCCAGCGCGTCGACGAGGCGACGAATCGCGTCCCAGTCGGCGTCGCCGCCGTACATCTGGGCCGCGGTCCGGCCGTGCAGCGCAACCGCGGCGGCTCCCTCGTCCTGCGCGATCCGGCCCGCATCGAGGTAGGTGAGATGGTCGTCGGAGATGCCCTTGCGGGTCTTCACCGTGATCGGGATCCGGCCCTCGGCGGCGGTGACCGCACCACGGATGATGTCGCGCAGCAACGGTC
>DATFRM010000181.1:0-6205 GCA_035263265.1 Actinomycetes bacterium | reverse complement strand
TCCGCGGACGTCGGCATCACCGCTACTGCGAGGTGTGCGAACCTTGGCATCGCGCCATTCCCGGTGGCGAGCACGGAGAGCACAGCCTCGCCGAGGCCACCTTCCGGCCAGTGATCCTCGACTACCAGCACGTGACCGGTGTCCGCGGCCGCCTGGCGCAGCACCTGCTCGTCCATCGGCTTGACCGAGTAGAGATCGACAACCCGGACCGGCGTGTTCTCCGTGGCGAGCCGCTCTGCCGCCTCCAGTGCCTGGTGCACGGTCACCCCGGCGGCCACGATCGTCGCCGCATCGTTCGGGGTCGCACCAATCACCTTGCTGCCGCCGATCGGGAAGTCCTCGCCCGGCGCGTAGATCACCGGGGTGTCGCCCCTGGTTGTGCGCAGGTAGCTGATCCCGTCCCGATCGGCCATGGCCGCGACCAGGCTGGCGGTCTGGTTCGCGTCGCACGGATACAGCACCGTGCTGCCGAATACCGCGCGGAACATGGCCAGGTCCTCAAGGCCCATCTGCGATGGCCCGTCCTGACCGATCTCGACGCCGGCGTGGGAGCCGACCAGCCGGATGTTGGCCCGGCTGACCGCGGCCATTCGGACGAAGTCGAAAGCCCGGGTGAGGAATGCCGCGAACGTCGCCGCGTACGGCGTCCACCCGCGCACCTGCATGCCGACCGCGGCCGCGACCAGTTGCTGCTCGGCGATGTAGAACTCGAAGAACCGGTCAGGGTGCCCCTTGCCGAATGCGGCAGATCGGGTGGAGTCGCTGACCTCACCGTCCAGCGCTACGACGTCATCTCGTGCGTCCCCGAGCGCGGCCAGTGCCGCCCCGAACGCGGTGCGAGTCGCGACCGAGTCGCCGAGCTCGTAGGTCGGCAGCCGCACCGGCTGCCCGGCTGAGTGATCCGGGCGGCCCCGCGCGCCGGTCGGTACCTCGTGCGGTCCCTGGACCTCAACCCGCGCGTCGCGCTCCCCACCGAGTTCGGCGACCGCCTGCTGCGGATCCTTCAGCGGCTTGCCGTGCCAGCCCTCCTTGTCCTCGACGTCGGCAACGCCCTTTCCCTTCGTGGTCCGAGCCAGGATGGCTGTCGGCCGGCCGGTGGTGGACAGCGCCTCGGTATAGGCCGCGTCGATCGCGTTGGGGTCGTGACCGTCGATCTCGATCGTGTGCCAGCCGAACGCGCCGATCCGGCGGGCGTAGGCGGTGGTGTCCCAGCCGTGCCGGGTCGGTCCGCGCTGTCCGAGCCGGTTCACGTCGACGATCGCGGTGAGGTTGTCCAGCGCGGAGTGCCCGGCCTCCTCGAACGCCTCCCACATCGAGCCTTCGGCCAGTTCGCTGTCTCCGCACAGTACCCAGACCCGAAACGGCAACCGATCCAGGCGCTTGCCGGCCAGCGCGACCCCGACCCCGATCGGGAGGCCCTGACCCAGCGATCCGGTCGCCACGTCGACCCACGGCAGACGAGGGGTCGGGTGCCCCTCCAACCGGCTGCCCTGCTTCCGGAACGTGAGCAGCTCCGCGTCGTCGATAGCGCCGGCCGCCTTGTACAGCGCATATAGAAGCGGCGAGGCATGGCCCTTCGAAAAGATCAGGTGATCGTTGCCCGGGTGGTCGGGGTCGTCGAAGTCATACCTGAGGTGCTTGGAGAGCAGCACGGCCATCAGGTCGGCCGCCGACATCGACGAGGTCGGGTGACCGGAGCCCGCGGCCGCCGCCGCTCGCACCGAATCCACCCGGAGTTGCTGGCCGAGCTCGACGAGCTCGGGAACGGTCAACGTGGCCATGGTCATACCTCCTCCGGCGGGGCGCCCCGGTCCTCCCCACGCTACGGCCCGGCTGTGGCCGCATGGCGTCCCGGTCCAGTGCTCGTCCTCACCCCAGCCGGCGCCTTGTGAATGGCTGGCTCAGGTCGGGTCATGGCGCCGAGGAGTACCCGAGCCGCTTCTGTCGAACCGCCCGCGTCCCCGGGCTGACCGCTAGGCCTCCTGGTCCGCTGCGCCCTCGTCGACGGTCGCGTCTGCGCTGTCGTACGCGTGGACGTTCTCGACGAACTTTCGCAGCGCCTGTGCGGACTCCTGAGTCCCGGTCGCCGAATCCTCGAACCGCCTGGCTGCGTGCGCATAGCCGCGCTCGCGAGCAGACTGGGCCATGCTGGCGTTGAGATTGGCGCGCTCCTCGAGGGCTCGTACCGCGGACCAGAGCGCGGCCTCGAGTGCCGATCGCTGGCCATCCAGCAGCGACTCGGCCGACCAGCTGTGGCCGACCCAGCAGCGGAAGTGCGGCACCCCCTGATTAGGAGCGTGGAACAGGGCTCCGCCGCACTCCGGGCACATCAGCGTCGTGGGCTTACCGGCGTGCCCACGACCCGCTGACGGCAGTGGCGAGCCGAGGAGGAAGTTCACCTCGTGCCGCAGATCCTCGCTGTTCGGCCGGTCGGCGAGATCCACCGGTCTGCCGACCTCCGAAACCAAGAACTCGGCGATCTTTCCGATCGGCATCACCAGATCGGTGCCGGTTGCGGACTTGGCGGCACGCGGCATGCCCGGCTGGGGCGCTTCCTCCGGATCCTGGACCACGATCAGTCCGCCGGCCCGGGCGATGGCCGCCGCACCAGCCGCACCGTCGTCGAGCGATCCGGACAGGACGACACCGATCACATTCGCACCCGCCGCAATCGCCGCGCTCTTGAACAGTGGATCCACAGCCGGGCGGTGACCGTGCTGCCGTGGCCCACCGCTGAGCCGATAGGTAGACCCTTCGACCATCAGATGCCGATCCGGCGGTGCCACGACGACCACGCTCGGAGTGATCCGCAGACGATCACTGGCCGGTACTACCGGTAGGACGCCCACTCGATCGAGGATTCTGGACAGCGCGCTGCCCGCCTGGGCCGATACATGCAGCACGACCGCCATGGCTGCGGGAAATCTCTCTGGAAGTCCGGTCATCAGCCGTTGAAGCGCTTCGACCCCGCCCGCGGAGGCGCCTACCACGACGAGGTTACGCGTTCGAACGGCCATAAGACTCTTCTTCCCTGGTTAGCCGGGCGGACCCGGTTCGGTGGGGTCGAGAATGTCGATCGTGATCACGATGCCCCCGGCGTCAGTGGAGTTGGCCAGCACGGCGGCGGAAAGGCCGATCCTGATGGCCTTGCCACGGCGGTTTACCGCGTCGCTCTCGATCACGATCCGGCCCTCCCCCTTCGCCGCCAGGGTCTCCAGCTGCGGCGTTATCTCAGCGACCGGCAGGCCGATGTCCAATGAGCTGAACGGCCGGCTTTCTGCCTCGTCGCTGCGGATGCCCCAGAGCTCCTCGGCGCCGGGTCCCCACATCCGAACGTCAAGATCTGGATAGAGCAGGATCACTGCGTGCCCGAGGCTCGACAGCACGCCATCCAGCAGACCGCGGGTGCTCTCCAGCTCATCGGTTCGCGACAGCAGCGATTGGTTGATGGTGTGCAGCTCCTCGTTGGTGGACTGCAGCTCCTCGTTCATCGTTTCCAGCTCTTCATTCGTGGACTGGAGCTCCTCGTTCGTGGTCTCCAGCTCCTCGATCGTGGATTGGAGCTCCTCGTTCGTGGTCTCCAACTCCTCGTTCGCCGAGTGCAGCTCTTGGTACGCGTGCTCGAGCTCCTGGTTGGCCCGCTCGAGCTCCTCCCGCACGTGCTGGTTGCGGCTGACGTCGACGAACGTGACGGCGACCTCGATGGCCTCGCCCTGCCCGTTCGTCAGCGGCGTCACGTCGACGTCCAGGTACAGCGGCTCGGTGGTACCGGGGCGCATGGTGGCCACCTCGCGAAGCTCCACCGGGCGGCGCTCGGATCGGACCCGGTCGATCAAAGACCGGAGCTCGATCGGTCGGTAGGAGATCTCGAGATCGTGGAACGGACGGCCAACATCTGCCGGCCGGACGTTGAGCATCGACTTGGCGCGTGAGTTGGCCACGGCCAGCCGGCCACCGCTGTCAATAACAATCTGCGCTACCGGCGAGGCGTCGAGAGCGGCGGTCAGAATCCTGCCTCCGGAAGAAGGTGTGCGCACTTCCCACTCCTCAATGGGCAGACCGACATCTCGGCGACCGGTGTGGGGTGCCTTACGGAACAGCCGGTTCCGCAGGCTCACCGGGTGCAGGATGTCGGCGCGACCCAGCAACATCTCGGCCCTGCCCAGCAGCAGGTATCCACCGTCGTTGAGTGCAAAGTGGAACCTGCGCAGCACCTGTTCTTGAGTATCCGCGGTGAAATACATCAAGGTGTTGCGCGAGGTGAGCAGATCCACTCGGGATATCGGGGCGTCCTGAGTGAGATCGTTGCGGCCGAAGATCACAGCTCGGCGCAAGTCGCGCCGGAAGGACCATCGGCCGTCCGACGCCGGTTCGAAGTAGGTGTCGAGTAGGCCGTCGGGCAGGCTCTCGAGTTCGCGTTTGTCATAGATCGCCGTCCTGGCTATCTGGAGGGCGGCCTCGTCCACATCGGTCGCGTAGATCTTCGCGCGGTCCCGGAACGCGTCGAACCCCATCGCTTCGGCCAGCAAGATCGCCAATGAGTAGGCTTCCTGACCGGTGGCGCAACCGGCGCTCCAGACCCGGATCGGGTGGTTCGGCCCACTCGAGGCGAGCAGTTCCGGGATCGCCGTGTCCCGCAGTGCCTCCCACGCCGCGGGATCCCTGAAGAAGCTGGTGACATTGATCAGCACCAAGTCGAACAGCTCGGTGTATTCCTCCGGGTGCAACTCGAGATGATCGACGTACTCCGCGTACGTGTCTAGGCCGAGCGCTTGCAGCCGCCGGCGAACGCGGCGCTCCAGCGTGCGCCGCTTGTACCCGGAAAAGTCAACGCCACGGGCCTGGCGAAGTAGGTCGAGCAGACCCTCAAACGCGGCGTCGATCTGGCCAGGATCCATGGCGCTCTCCGTTTTTGAGCATGAAGGCTATAGAACCAACCGTAGTCGGCTCACCTGCGTGTGTACCTCTGCTGCTCCTAGCGCGCTAGGGGCATGGGTCGAACGCACCTCGGGCGCATTGCTCCGCATTCGCCGCGCGGCCACGCATGACGGAGGCGCGCTGGCGGAAGTAGGCGGCACGTGTCCCCGAAACGGTGCGCCCGAGTCGCGAATAGGTGTGGCTTGCCGCGGCACAGACCGCGGCCGCCGAGACCATCGTCTTGCGGTACTTCGCGGCAACGGATTCGAACCGGGCCCTGGCGTCTCCCGGTGCCGGTGTGCCAAGCGGCTCGACGTGCTGCAACGTGTGCGGGATGAGTAGCTCGGACTGGGCCCGCTCGATCGTCTCGCCGGGTGCGAGGTTCAGCCCGGCAAGCAGGGTGAAGATCCGGCTTGCGGCGACGCTCAGCGATATCACTCGAAACGATCTGCCGGTCCTAGCCGCGCGGTAACGGATCGCGCCCAGCATCCGGACACCGTCCATGCCGAGGAACGTCACGCCCGACATGTCAACCAGAACGCGCTGACTCCTGGTCAGCAACCCATGCAGCGCGGTGCCAAGCTCGGCCGCTGTCAGCGCGTCGATCTCACCCCGTACGACAAGTAGTGCCTCGTCGTCCCGGACCACGGAGTTAATGACCATGGCATCAGTCATGACGCATCTCCGGAATGACTGCCCTGCCTAGGCGAACGTCGCTCGTAGTAGCTACCCCCCCGGCGGGTTGGTGATCGCGGTGCATCGTCAACCGGACCACCGTGCCGTCTTGCTCTGATGACCTTACCTGGACCAGATCGCAGACCTGATGAACAAGCCACATACCGGCGCCGCCATCTCCGTTCGTCGTCGGCTGGCACATGCCGGCCAGGGGTTGATTGAGGAATCCGGCGTCCGATACTTCACAGATCAGCGAATCTGACGTCAGCCAGACGCGCAGCCGCCCATGGCCGCCACCGTGGCGGATGCTGTTCGTCGCGAGTTCGTTCACCGCAAGCACCAGGTCGTGAATCTGCAGCCGATCCACCAGGCAGGCCGTCGCCTGGGTGCCCACGTACTCACGAATCCGCTGGAGGTCGCCGGTGCCGAACTGGTAGTCGACCGATGGCGCAATCGGTGGTTCGGCGAGCGGGGATTGCGGGAACCGCACGTCGCCGAACATTGAAACGATGCCGAGGTGGTGCTGGGCCGCCTCCCTGACGTCCGTTGCCGACAGCGCTGCCGTGTCGTATGCACAGGTCAGCGACAGCGCCGAGCCGGCCAGCGCGAGATT
>DATFRM010000180.1:0-2404 GCA_035263265.1 Actinomycetes bacterium | reverse complement strand
CGCCTGTGCGAGCGACGTTATGTGGTACGCGCAAGTCGCGGAAGATCGCCGTCCACAGCTGCTGTGGGTGATCGTGTGGACAACATCGGTAGTCGCTGATGACCACGCTGTGCGATCTCTGGGGACCGGGCTGTGGATATCCAACCTAGATCACAGAAGTCCGCACGCCATCCTCCCGCTCCCGCGATCACATCCTGTGGACAACAATTTGTTGACCCGGCTACGTTCCGGAACCATCCCGTCCGGACCGCTCCCAGCCGGCCAGTGGACATCGCAACCATCACGATTCGGGCAACACGACCAGCCAACTCGGCAGGAGGGGTAGCCGATTCATCGCGACCACCGGCTGAACCGGTTTCGGTGGCTGCCGGCACTGCGGCATCGGCATGACCGCGAGATCATCCGGCTGGCGCTGCCGGCGTTCGCCGCGCTGATCGCCGAGCCGCTGTTCCTACTGACCGATTCCGCCATCATCGGGCATCTCGGGACCGAACAACTGGCGGGCCTCGGCGTTGCCGCCACCCTGCTCTCGCTGTCGGTCTCGCTGTGCATCTTTCTCGCGTACGGGACCACGGCCGCGGTGGCCCGGCGGATCGGCGCGGGCGACCCAGCCGGCGCGATCCGCCACGGCGTGGACGGCATCTGGCTGGCACTGCTAATCGGAGTGGCGGCGATCGGGATCGGCCAGGTTGCCGCGGACCGGGTCATCGGGTTGTTCGACACCACCCCGGTGGTGGCCGGCTATGCCACTACCTACCTGCGGTTGTCGCTGTTCGGAGTGCCGGCAATGCTGATCGTGCTGGCCGCGACCGGAGTGCTACGCGGGCTGCAGGACACCCGAACACCCTTGCTGGTCAGCGTCAGCGCCGGCGTGGTCAACGTGGTGCTCAACCTGGCGTTCGTGTACGGGTTGGGCCTCGGCATCGCCGGCTCCGCGCTGGGCACCGTACTCACCCAGGGCGCCGCGGCGGCCGTGCTCTGCCTGGTGATCCGGCGTGCGGCCGGGCGGTACCGAAGCTCGATCCGACCGCGGTGGTCCGGCGTGGTGGCCAGCTCCCGGGCGGGCGTACCGCTGATCATCCGCACGCTGACGCTACAGGCCGTGCTGGTCTCCGCGGCCGCGGTGGCCGCGCGGATCGGCACGGTGTCGGTGGCTGCATACCAGATCGCCTTCGGGATCTGGATCCTGCTCGCGTACGCGCTGGACGCCATCGCGATCGCAGGCCAGGCGATCGTCGGCCGCTGCCTCGGCGCCGCCGACATCACCGGGACCCGGGCGTCGAGTCGACGGATGGTGGAGTGGGGCGTCGCCGCCGGCGTGCTGACCGGGCTCGGCGCGCTGCTCGCCAGCCCCCTCTACTTGCCCCTGTTCAGCCCCGACCAGGATCTGCATACCGCGGTGGCGTCGGTGCTCCCGCTGATCGCGCTGTTCCAGCCGATCGCCGGCGTGGTGTTCGTACTGGACGGAGTGCTCATCGGCGCCGGCGACGCGCGCTATCTGGCGCTCGCCGGGGTGGGCGCGATGCTCGCGTTCCTGCCCGCGGCCGGCGCGGTGCTCGCGTGGGATCTTGGGCTGACCGGGCTATGGTGGGCGATCGGATTGTTCATGCTGGCCCGGTTCAGCTTCCTGAGCGCCCGCGCAGTCGGCTCGCGCTGGATGGTCACCGGCGCCGTCCGGTAGCCAGAGCGTGCCGGCGCCGCGATACTGACGCACCGTGCCTACCTGCCGCCCGCCGGGACCACGCCAAGGTACCGGCGTGGGCTAGGCCGGGACGATCTCCACCGACACGCTCGCGGACACCTCGGGGTGCAGTTTCACGCTGACCAGGTGGGTGCCGAGAGTCTTGATCGGCGTGCCGAGTTCGAGCCGGCGCTTGTCGATGAGGGGGCCACCGGCGGCCTGGACCGCGCCGACCACATCGGTAACCGCGATCGAGCCGAACAGCCGCCCGGCTTCCCCGGCTCGCGCCGGAAGCTTGACCCGTAGCGACTCGAGCTTCGCCTTCACCTCTTGGGCGTGATCCAGATCGCGCACCTCGCGCACCTCGCGAGCCCGCTTGATGGTGCTGACCTGCTTCTCGCCGCCCTTGGTCCAGCGGATCGCGAGCCCGCGCGGGACCAGGTAGTTGCGCCCGTAGCCGTCCTTGACCTCGACGACATCGCCGGGCGAACCGAGCCCGGTCACCTCCTGGGTGAGGATGAGCTTCATGATCTACCCCTCCTCAGCGCGCTGTGCTCGTGTACGGCAGCAGCGCCATCTCGCGGCTGTTCTTGATCGCAACCGCGATGTCGCGCTGGTGCTGGGTGCAGTTGCCCGTCACCCGGCGAGCCCGGATCTTGCCGCGGTCGGAGATGAACTTCCGCAGCAGACCGGTGTCCTTGTAGTCGACGTAGGTGATCTTTT
>DATFRM010000179.1:0-12320 GCA_035263265.1 Actinomycetes bacterium | reverse complement strand
CGACCTCCCGAAGGTTCTGCCGGTCGTCCGGCCCGGCGGCTCGGACACCGCAACGCTCGACAACGTCCTCGAGTTGCTGATGCTCGCCGGGCGCTCCGTCCCGCACGCGCTGATGATGATGGTTCCCGAGGCCTACGACGGGCGGCCCGACGTCACCGACGAGGTGCGCGGCTTCTACCGCTTCCACGAGTGCCTGACCGAGGCCTGGGACGGCCCGGCCGCGATCGCCTTCACCGACGGCACGGTCATCGGCGCCGCCCTGGACCGCAATGGCCTGCGCCCTGGCCGCTGGTGGCGCACCGCGGACGACCTCATCGTGCTCGGCAGCGAGAGTGGGATTCTTGACGTCCGGCCCGGGGATGTCGTCGCCAAGGGTCGACTACGACCCGGGCGGATGTTCCTGGTGGATACCGCAGCCGGGCGGATCGTACCCGACGACGAGATCAAGGCGGAGCTCGCCGCCGCGCAGCCGTACGACGACTGGCTCTACTCCGGTCTCATGCACCTGGAGACGTTGCCGGAGCGCGCACACGTCGTGCACAGCCACCAGTCCGTGCTCAGGCGGCAGCAGACGTTCGGGTACACCACCGAGGAGCTCAAACTGCTGCTCGAACCGATGGCGCGCACCGGCGTAGAACCGGTCGGCTCGATGGGTACCGATACCCCGATCGCGGTGCTCTCTACCCGGCCACGCCTGCTGTACGACTACTTCACCCAGCTGTTCGCGCAGGTGACCAACCCACCGCTGGACTCGATCCGGGAGCAGCTCGTCACCAGCCTCGCTCTCACCATCGGACCCGAAGCGGATCTGCTCGCGCCGAGTGTGGCCGGCTGCCGACAGGTGGTGCTGCCCCGCCCGGTCATCGACAACGACGAGCTCGCGAAGATCGCCCACCTAAACGACGACGGTGACCTGCCCGGGTTCAAGCCGGTAGTGGTCTCCGGCCTGTATCGGCTGCGCGACGGTGCTGCCGGACTGCGGACCCGGCTCGCCGAGATCTGCCAGCACGTGTCCGAAGCCATCGAGGACGGCGCCCGGATCCTGATCCTGTCGGATCGCGACTCGACCGCCGACTTGGCGCCGATTCCGTCGCTGCTGCTCACCGGCGCGGTGCATCACCATCTGGTACGGGAGCAGACCCGGACCAAGGTCGCCCTCGTGGTGGAGAGCGGCGACTGTCGTGAGGTGCACCACGTGGCCCTGCTGCTGGGCTATGGGGCATCGGCGATCAACCCCTACCTGGCCTGCGAGTCAATCGAGGACCTGGCCGCGGGCGAGGCTCCAACCGAGCTCGCCGGCCGGGTACGCGCCTACCTTCAAGCGCTGTGCAGCGGTGTGGTCAAGGTGATGAGCAAGATGGGCGTGTCGACCGCGAGCACGTACTGCGGCGCGCAGCTCTTCGAGGCGATCGGGCTGTCGAGCGCGCTCGTCGAGCCGTACTTCACCGGCACCGACTCCCGGATCGGCGGCGTTGGCCTGGATGAGATTCACGCCGAGGTCGCCGCCAGGCACCGGCAGGCGTGGGCGCCGACGGGCCCGCGACGGCTCGACAGCGGTGGCGAGTACCAGTGGCGCCGCGACGGTGAGCTGCACCTGTTCAACCCGGAGACGGTCTTCCTGCTTCAGCATGCGACCCGAGCCCGCCGCTATGAGATCTTCCGGCGGTACACGACAACCGTCGACGAGCTGGCGGCCCGCGGGGGCTCACTGCGCGGGTCCCTCGCCCTGCGCAGCGCGGACCAGCCGGTGCCACTCGATGAGGTCGAGCCGGTGTCCAGCATCGTCACCCGGTTCGCCACCGGTGCGATGAGCTACGGCTCGATCTCGGCCGAGGCCCACGAAACGCTGGCGATCGCGATGAACGGTCTCGGGGCCCGTTCCAACAGCGGTGAGGGCGGCGAGGAGCCGGACCGGTCGGCCGACCCGGCCCGTCGGTCGGCGGTTCGGCAGGTGGCCTCAGGCCGGTTCGGGGTGACCGCCGAGTACTTGGTCGCCGCCGACGATCTGCAGATCAAGATGGCCCAGGGCGCCAAGCCTGGCGAAGGCGGGCAGCTACCAGGCAACAAGGTGTGGCCATGGATCGCCAAGGTTCGCCATGCCACTCCGGGAGTCGGTCTGATCTCCCCGCCGCCGCACCACGACATCTACTCGATCGAGGATCTCGCCCAGTTGATCTGGGATCTGAAGAACGTCAACCCGGCGGCGCGCGTGCACGTCAAGCTGGTCGCGGAGGTCGGTGTGGGGACGGTCGCCGCCGGGGTGGCAAAGGCCAAGGCAGACGTGATCCTGATCTCGGGCCACGACGGCGGCACCGGCGCAAGCCCGCTCGGCTCCCTCAAGCACGCCGGCGCGCCATGGGAGCTGGGCCTCGCCGAGACTCAGCAGACCCTGCTGCTCAACGGCCTACGCGACCGGGTGACCGTTCAGGTCGATGGGCAGCTCAAGACCGGACGGGACGTCATCGTCGCGACCCTGCTCGGCGCCGAGGAGTTCGGCTTCGCGACAGCTCCACTCGTCGTCGCCGGCTGCGTGATGATGCGCGTGTGTCACCTGGACACCTGTCCGGTCGGGATCGCTACCCAGAACCCGGTGCTGCGGCAGCGATTCACCGGCAAGCCGGATTTCGTGACCACGTTCTTCGAGTACCTCGCCGAGGAGATCCGCGGCTATCTCGCCGCGCTCGGTCTCCGGTCGCTGGATGAGGCCGTAGGACGGGTGGACCTGTTGGACCTGGTTCCGGCGATCGATCACTGGAAGGCACCGGGTCTTGACCTGTCGGCCCTGCTGCACCGGCCGGCGAGCGGCGACTCGCCGCGGCGCACCCAGGGGCAGGAGCACGGCTTGCACCAGAGCCTGGACGTCGCCCTGATCGACGCGGCCGAACCGGCCCTGACCACCGGCGCCCCGGTGCGGCTGTCGCTGCCAATCCACAACGCGGACCGCAGCGTGGGCGCCAGGCTCGGTGGTGAGGTGGTTCGCCGAGCCGGTGCGCTACCGGACGGCACGATCGACGTGACGTTGCTCGGAACCGCCGGCCAGTCCTTCGGCGCATTCCTGCCCCCAGGGGTGACTCTGCGGCTGGTCGGAGATGCCAACGACTACGTCGGGAAGGGCCTGTCCGGTGGCCGGCTCGTGCTCACCCCGGCACCGGACGCGCCCTTCCGTGCCGAGGCGCAGGTCATCGCCGGAAATACGCTGCTCTACGGCGCGACCGGCGGGGCGCTGTTCGCCCGGGGGCAGGTGGGGGAGCGGTTCGCGGTACGCAACTCCGGTGCCGTCGCGGTGGTCGAAGGCATCGGTGACCACGGTTGTGAATACATGACCGGCGGCGTGGTCGCGGTGCTCGGCCCAACCGGGCGCAACTTCGCCGCCGGGATGTCCGGTGGGCTCGCCTACGTCTGGCGCCTGGACCCGCTGCGGGTCAACCGAGGCCTGGTCGACCTGGCACCGCTGACCGATGAACAGGCAGCCGAGCTGCGCACACTGCTCGGCTGGCATGTCACCGAGACCGGTTCGGCAGTCGCCGCCGATCTGCTCACCGAATGGCCGGACCGGATGGCCGAGTTCACCGCGGTGATCCCCAGGCAGTGGCGCCGGGTGCGAGAGGCCATCCGGTCCGCCGAGCTCGCCGGCCGCGACGTCGGCGCGGCCGTCATGGAGGCCGTCAGTGCCTGACCCGACCGGTTTCCTGCGGCACGAGCGGCGTACTCCGGCTCGGCGCCCGGTGCCGGTACGTCTGAGCGACTGGCGCGAGGTGTACCTGGATGCGGGCGAGCACCTCATCCGCGAGCAGGCGGGACGGTGTATGGACTGCGGCGTGCCGTTCTGTCATCAAGCCTGCCCGCTCGGCAACCGGATCCCGGATTGGAACGAGCTGGTGCGCACCAGCGCCTGGGCCGAGGCGGCCGATGCGCTGCACGCCACCAACAACTTCCCCGAGTTCACCGGACGACTGTGCCCCGCGCCGTGCGAGTCCGCGTGCGTGCTCGCGATACCGGGCGGGCCGGGCGCGGTCACCATCAAGCAGGTCGAGCTGGAGATCATCAACCGGGGATTTGCCGCCGGGTTGACTCCTTCGGGGCCGGCCCCCTACACCGGCCGCCGGGTGGCGGTGATCGGATCCGGGCCTGCCGGGCTCGCCGCCGCGCAGCAGCTGGTACGGGCCGGCCACGCCGTGACCGTATTCGAACGGGACGACGCGCTTGGCGGACTCCTGCGCTACGGCATTCCGGACTTCAAGCTGGAGAAGCGCTGGATCGACGGCCGGCTGGAGCAGCTAGGCGCGGAGGGAGTCCAGTTCCGCACCGGGGTGGACGTCGGCGTGGGTATGAGCGTCGCCGAGCTGCGCGCCGGGTTCGACGTGGTGCTCCTGGCCACCGGTGCCCTCGCCGCGCGCGATGTCCCGAACGCTCCGGGACGAGAGTTGGCCGGGATCCAGCTGGCGATGACCCATCTGGTGGCGGCCAACCGGGCGGTGGCGGGCCTGCCGCCGGCTGCGGACTGCCCGGATGTCTCGGCGCAGGGAAAGCACGTCGTGATCATCGGTGGCGGTGACACGGCCGCCGACTGCCTCGGTGTGGCGCACCGGCAGCGCGCCGCGAGTGTCGTCCAGCTCGATCTGTATCCCACCCCGCCGGGTGAGCGGGATGAGTCGCGCGATCCGTGGCCCACCTGGCCGTGGCTGCTCCGCACGTACCCGGCTCACGAGGAAGGCGGCGAGCGGCGGTTCGCGGTCATGGTCCAGTCGTTCGTGGCCGACGGCCGCGGCGCGGTGCGGGCCGTCCGCATCGCAAATGCCACGGTCTCGCACGTGAACGGCGCCCGGGTGATGGCCCCGCATGCCGGCAGCGAGCGAGAGCTGGCAGCAGATCTGGTGCTGCTCGCCATCGGTTTCGAGGGCACCGAGCTCGGTCCGCTGCTCGACGGTTTCGGCCTGACTCGCAATGCGAGCGGCACGCTCGACTGCGGTCCGGACTGGCAGACCACGGTGCCAGGCGTATTCGTCGCCGGCGATGCCCACCGCGGGGCATCACTCGTGGTGTGGGCGATCGCCGAGGGTCGCTCGGCCGCGGCGGCGATCGACGCGTATCTCGGGAGCACCACCAGGTTGCCCGCGCCGGTCACTCCCACGGACAGGCCGCTCACCGCCGCCTAGTCTCGGCCGGGTGGGGATCCGTGCTAGCCGAACGTGAACACGTAGGCCTCGACGCCGGGAGCGTGGAAGGTGATCTCGAACGTGTGATCGATGATCGGCCCCGGCTGCCGAACCAGTTGATACAGCCGCTGCTGGAGGACGGTTCCGCGGCCTTGCTCATCGACGTCCACGCCGTGCGCATCGCCCGGCTGTTCGCCGTCGATGAGCACGTGGAACGGCACGGAGGCGCCTCGCTCCCGCGGTCCGAGGACGAGATTGACGTCGCGGGCGTGGAAGCGGAACACGATCCGCCCGTCGGCTCGATCCAGGACGCTCGCGCCCCGCTCAATCGTCCAGTCCCCGGACAGCGCCCATTGGTTGAGCTTCAGCGGGACCGGAGCGACATAGGTGCGAGATTCGTCGAAGTCGGCGCCGTTCGCAGAGACGAAGTTCTGGCCTTGTGTGTAACCGAGGTACGTCTCAGGCGACCGCAGGTTCGACCAATCGGCTTGAGCCTCGAACCCATCGGGAGTGACAGAGACCAACTCGGCCTCGATGTCCTCGCCGCCCGCGTCCCGGAGCAACCGCTGAATGACCCACTCGCACTCGTCGTATCCACCCTCGCCGAATTGGTGGTGCCGGATCCGCCCTTGGACATCAGCGATGTACACCGCCGGCCAGTACCGGTTGCCGAATGCTCGCCAGATCGCATAGTCGCTGTCGATCGCGACCGGATACCCGACCCGCATGTCCGTCACAGCCTGACGGACATTCTCGATGCCGCGCTCGAACGGGAACTCGGGTGTGTGGACGCCGACGGTGACCAATCCCCGATCGCGATACTTCTCGGCCCACGCACGGACGTAGGCGAGTGTGCGCAGCCAGTTGATACAGGTGTACGTCCAGAAATCGACGAGAACGACCTTGCCGTACAGGTCCGCCGGCGCCAGCGGCGCCGAATTGAGCCAACCGGTCGCCCCGTCGAAACCGGGCAGCCGACCTTCCATGGACAGCCGAGCCATATCGGGATGTCGGCCCGCACCGTACAGGCTCATCTCGTACCCCAATCAACGCAGGGACTTGAATGCGGCTCGCATCTCCTCGCAGAACGGTTGCGGCTGCCCCTAACACAGGCAGCGGCGTTGCCCCTGCGGTGACATCCGTCCCCGAACATAGAACTCCAGCGAGCCCGAACCTGAAACCCCGGGCGGCGGCTTCGCCCGGATTCCGAGGGGCGCTGACCGCGCGGCCGGAACGCGAATCCTCCGGTCCCAACCTCGTGGCCGGTGCGCCGCGCCAAGGGCTTCCGGCTTCCCCACATCAGATGGTCAACTGTGTCCGCGATCGAATTGCTCGCCAAGGAGGACACCGCCCGATGGGCCCTGAGGTCAATGACTATGGAGACCTAGTACTGACTGATGCGGCTTGGCTGCGTGCCATGGCACAGCCAGGCCGGCTGGAGCTGTTCGAGGAGCTCAGCAGGCATGGGCCGCTTGCCGTCGCTGCGCTCGCAGACCGGCTCGGCGCTGACCCTGCGACGACGCTGGACGCGCTTCGCGAGCTGGCCGGGCACGGCCTCGTCATCGAGACTGGGGAGGCCTGGACGACGGCGGGCAAGGGCATCTACTTCGAGATACCGGATGAGCCGGACGCCGCCGCTGCAGCTCGCGCACTCAGCAACGTAATGCTCGGCCGGAACGCCGACCTGCCGCGCCGCTGGATCGCGCAGGATGAACCACGGTTGGAACTCGATTGGGCTCGCGCCGCTGGCATGTTGAATGCCGGCTTCACCGCTACTGCCGACGAACTGCGTGCAGTCCAGGACCAACTCGAGCAGATCCTGGCCCCGTACACGCGTCGTGACGACAAGGACGTACCACCAAATGCCCGGAAGGTGCGGGTGCTGAGCTACTTCCTCCCGTCGCCTCCATGAGGGTTGGTGGCGAACGGCTGGTACATGACGTGGAGCCCGACGTAGCCCGCAGTCGGGTGGTGGAATCCCTCGGGGATCGTCGCGAGGATCTCGAAGCCCAGAGACTGCCATAGGGCAACCGCGACGGTGTTCGTCTGGGCGACGGCGTTGAACTGCATCCCGCGGAAGCCATCGGCGCGCGCCATTTCGAGCGTATGGGCGCAAAGGGCGCGCCCGATGCCGCGACCGTGGCGCGCAGGATCGACCATGAAGCTTGCAGTCGCTATATGCGAGCCGGGGCCCTCGTGGTTCTGCTCCATCTCCGCGCTGCCCACGACGGCACCGTTTGCATCGACGGCCGCGAACGTCCGGGCGGGCGGGCTGTGCATCCAGCGCGAGCGCGCCGCACCCTCATCGAGCCCGGGATCCCAGGAGAAGGTCTCGCCGGCCGCCACGATCTCGCTCATGAACCGCCAGATGCCCGGCCAGTCACTCGCTGTTGCGGCCCGAATCGTGATTCGGTCACGCGCCGGCCCATCCGCCTTGTCCCGCTCGGTCATTGCCTGCTCCCGTCTTCTTCGACGGCGATCGGCCGGTCACACTTAGCCGCCGCGGCGGGTCATCTCGGCGACGACAAACATGTCCAGACGATAAGGACCAACCCGACATGAGCGTGCTGCTGCTACGCGCCAAGGTAAAGCCCGAAAGCGTCGCCGAGGTTGAGGCCGCGGTGACCACGATGTTCTCCGCGATCGAGGAGGCACACCCGGACGGGGTCCGGTATGCCTCTTGCCGGCTCGCCGACGAGGACGCGTTCGTGATCTTGCTGCAGGTTGCGGATGGGATCGAGAACCCGCTGCCGGCCGTCGTCGAGTTCAAGGAGTTCCAGGCGAGCCTTCCGACCTGGCTCGCCGGACCACCGGTAGCCGAGCGCATGACCGTGGTCGGTTCCTACAACCTGTTCTGAGCACACCGGGGCTCCGGCGCGGCCCGAGCGGCAGCGCCGGAGCCCGACCAGACACTGCCAGCCGAACCGGGGGACGTGGTCGAGGCGGTCTCGAGCGCCATACGCTCGTAGTAGCGCTGACTATGGAGGTCGGCATGCTCGCACTGCTTATCGTGCTCGCGCTGTTGGTTCTGGGCGCCATTGTCGTGGGGTTCTCGCTGACCGCGCGGGTCATCCGTCAATTCGAGCAGGGGGTCGTGTTCCGGCTCGGACGGGTGCAGGAGCCGCCACGTCCACCCGGGCTCACGACGATCGTGCCGCTGGTGGATCGGCTGCGTAAGGTCAACATGCAGCTGGTCACGTTGCCCATTCCGGCCCAGGAGGGCATCACCCGGGACAACGTCACCGTACGGGTCGACGCGGTCGTGTACTTCCGGGTGCATGATCCAGTCCGGGCGACGGTCCAGGTACAGGACTACCAGTTCGCCGTATCGCAGGTCGCGCAGACGTCATTGCGTTCGATCATCGGCAAGAGCGAGCTGGACGACCTGCTGTCGAACCGGGAGCGGCTCAATGAGGGTTTGGAGCTGATGATCGATAATCCGGCGATCAGCTGGGGCATCGAGATAGATCGAGTCGAGATCAAGGACGTCGCCCTGCCGGAATCGATGAAGCGGTCGATGTCGCGGCAGGCGGAGGCGGAGCGGGAGCGGCGGTCGCGCATCATCACCGCCGACGGTGAGCTTCAGGCGTCCCAGAAGCTGGCTGCGGCCGCCGAGGTGATGTCCCAATCGCCCGCTGCGCTCCAGCTGCGCTTGCTCCAGACCATTGTCGAGGTGGCCGCGGAGAAGAACTCGACGCTCGTCCTGCCGTTCCCGGTCGAGATGTTGCGGTTCTTCGAGCACGCCACCGGTGCGATCGCCAAGCCGGCGGCGAGGCAGGAGCCCACCTCGACCGAGGCGCTAGCTTCGGCCGAGGACTCGCCCGACGCAATAACGTCCGGTGAGGGTTCCCCCGAGGCCGTGGGTCCGGCCGAGGCGTCGCCCCCTGCCCAGGTATCCATGCCGGCCGAAGTGCCGGAGCTCGCAGCGGCCGAACCGGAGTCAACCGCGGCCACGGCCTGATCAAGCCTCGACGCTGTTCGGGCTTACGCGTCATTCCGGTGGGACCGGAGCAGAGCGGCGATCGCGTCGGTCTCGTCGAGGCTCAGTCGCGGCACCGATCCCCAGTTCGTCCCGCCTTCCGGCAACGTCGCAGCGACGTGGAAGTGCACGTGCGGGACGCTCTGATGCGCCGGCACTCCGTTGTTCTGCCAGACCGCGATCCCGGCGGCGTCGTAGGCACGAGCGACCAGAGCAACCGCCCGGGTCACGCCAGCCATAAGTGCGCTAGCCTCGGCCGGAGCGAGCTCCAAGATCGTCTCCCGGTGCGCCACCGGGACCACTAGGAGGTGGCCCCGGCCACGCTGCTCCCTGGTTACGAACGTGGCGGTGACGTCGTCCCGCTCCAGAATCGTGAAACGCCGTCGGCCGGCGAGGTAATCGCAGAACGAGCAGGCATCGACGACCGGGACGACCAGGGGCACCGGGCCATGATGCCTGGACCGACCCCGGCGGGAGCAACCGGAGTCCGGCCGCCAGCAAATCAGGTCTGCCGGGCCCGATCACCTCGACGGAGTGTCGGTCCGGCTGGGCAGAATGTGCGTTCGTGACCGGTAGATCCACGACTACGGCCTCGCTCGGCTGGGACGGCGTGGCGGCCCGGCGGATGGCCCGCAATGCGTTGACCGAACCCGTCGCGGACTTCGGCCCCGCCGAGATCGCGCGGGCGCTGTGTGGAGCGCACGCCCAGGTCCTCAGCGCGGCCGAGCTGTCGCTCGGGCGGCGGATCGCCGGGGCGACCCGCGCCGACGTGCAGCGCGCGCTCTGGGATGAGCGCACCCTGGTCAAGACGTTCGGACCGCGCGGAACCGTGCATCTGCTGCCCACCGCCGACCTGCCGATGTGGACCGGGGCCCTTTCTGCGCTCCCATCGTCGGTGCCCCTGCACCCCGATCCGGTCCGATTCACCGCCGAGCAGGCCGACGCGGTCATCGCCGCCATCGGAGACGCGTTGGCGGGGGCGGAGCTGACCGTCGACGAGCTGACCGACGCCATCGTGGCGCGGACCGGCTCGTGGGCCGGGGAGCGGACCATGGATGCGTTTCAGGACAAGTGGCCGCGCTGGCGGCAATTGACCAGCACTGCCGCGCATCGGGGCGTGCTCTGTTTCGGGCCCAACCGCGGCCGCAGTGCGACCTACACCAATCCGCACCGATGGCTGCCCGGCTTCCGTCCTGACGACGGCGATGCCGCGTTGCGCGACCTCGTCGCTCGCTACCTGTTCGCCTACGGTCCCGCCACGCCCCAGCACTTCGCCAAGTGGCTCAACATCCCATCGCGGCGCTCGATGGAGCTGTTCCACAAGCTCGCCGGCGACCTCGAGTACGTCGAGTTCGACGGCCAGCCCGCCTGGACGGTGGTCGGCGACACCGAGACTTCGTACCAGCCACCGCTCGGGATCCGCCTGCTGCCGTACTTCGATGCGTTCGTCATCGCCGGTCAGCCCCGGCAACGGCTCTTCCCAGGCCTGGCCGCGACCCGTGCGCTGTCCCCTTCGGGGCAGGCGGGCAACTACCCGGTGCTGCTGGTCAACGGCGTGGTCGGTGGGGTGTGGCACCAGCGGCGCTCCGGCCGGAGGCTTGCCATCACCGTGGAACCGTTCGATGAGCTCACCGCAACCCAACGCCGGCAGCTCGACGACGACGTAGGTCTAGTGGGTGCGGTCATGCAAGCCGAGCCGGTCTTGACCCTGGGCGCCGTTACGGTCGGCCCGCACGCGTGAGCCACTGGATGGGAGTCAGTTGTTCCCCCTCGCGGTGGGCGGCATCGAAGGTATCGCGGCCCAGGGCTTGCGTGAGCTGCCGGGACAGCTGATCGTCGGGTGGCCCGAGAGATTGCACATGGCCGCTGGCCGCCTTCCGCACGCCGTCCGCTACACCGAGAAGTACCGCCGCGGTATAGAGCTCGCTTCGGGTGGAGAACACGGCTGCCAGGGCCTCGAGCCCCCACAGGAGCACGGCGGACCGCCCGGCGCGCGCGATGGATTCGACACTGGCGCGCAAGAGTTCCTCGGCCCGGGCGAGTTCCCCGTTCACCCGGGCGCTCTCGCCGAGCACGAACAGTGCCCGGCCGGAGCAGCGCCGGTCGCCGAGCCGGCGCAGCGTGGGCAGGCACTCCCGCATGAGCTCGGCGGCGTGGTCGTGCTCCCCGCGCAGCCACGCCAGCTGCGCGAAGCCGACGGTGGCGTGGATGGAGTCGACCTCGCTATCTGCAGCCTCGGCTAGTTCGCGGCTTTCGGTGAGCCACCCGCGCACCTCGGCATCGCCGACGCCGAAGAACATCGACCGTTGCGCCATGATGAACAGCGTGTTGGCCGCGTACATCTGATCGCCGACGCTACGGAACAACGCCACGCTGTCTCGCCCCCATTGCAGGGACTCACTCAGCACCTGGGAGGTGAGGGCAAGCCCTTGCATGGTAAGAGCTCGCTCCCACAGATGATCATCTCCGAACCGGGTTAGCGCCTCGTGCAATGCGGATCGGACGAGCTCAGGTTGGAACCAGTCCGCGCTCATTCCCAGCGCCAGCGCTGCCTTGGCTCGGGAGAGGTCGTCGAGGTCGGTCGCCAGGTGCGCCGCCTGCCTGGCCAGATTGAATGCGGTACCCGAGTCGAGAGGATTCAGAAGCTCGCTGGCCGCGGCAAGCCCGGCCACTGCTGCCGGCGTACCGGGCGGGTCGCCCAGGGCCAGCGTTCGCTGGATCCACTCGTTCGCCTCGTGGCGTTGCCCGGTGAACTCCCAGAATCGCGCAAGTGCGGCGATCAGACGCCACGCGGATTCGAGGTCACCGGCAGTGATGCTGTAGCTCAGCGCGGCCCGCAGGTTCGGCTGCTCGGCGGAGAGCCGGTCGAACCACACGCGCTGGTCCGAGCTCATCAACTGGTGGGCCGCGTATTCGGCAACGGCGACGTAGTAGCTGGCGTGCCGGCGGCGGGTCGTCGACTCCACTCCCGCCGCAGCGAGCCGTTCGGCCGCGTACGCTCGGATCGTCTCGAGCAGCCGATAGCGCCGAGTCTCCCGGCCCATCGTCGATACAAGGGACTTGTCCACCAGTCGCGGCAACAGTTCGATGATGGTCGTCTCACCGTGGTCGGCCCCAGCGACCGATTGGACGGCGTCGTAGTCGAAGTCGGCCGGAAACACACCGAGCCGATCGAACAGTGCTCG
>DATFRM010000178.1:0-4308 GCA_035263265.1 Actinomycetes bacterium | reverse complement strand
GGTGCGAAACACGGTGGCGGCCTCCGGATCGTCCGGCGGCAGCTCGATGTCGTAGGTCATCGTGATCGCGCCGAGCCGGTTCGGCTTGACCTTCTCGGCCTCGATCGTGGCGGCCAGCCGGACCAGCCGGTGCCCGCGCTTAGCGGTCAGCGGGTCGACGGTGACCAGATTGCAGCCCCCGAGTGCGGCAAGCAGCAGTTCGACCGCGCTGAACTGGTCGGCACCGCCGAACCGCAGCTCGGCACCGTCCGGGTTGCGAGCGAGAAGGTTCCCGTCCTCGGTCCGTTCCACCGTGATGCGGTATGCCATGGCACCGATCCTGGCCTACTACCCGCTGCTAAGCGACGGCAGCGGCGCCCTCCGGCCGAACCTGGATCACGACCTTGCCCCGGATGTGCTGGTCACGCTGGGTGGTGACGGCCGTCGCGGTCTCGGCCAGCGGGAACACCGGACCCGGCATGGGGTGCAGCGCACCGGTGTCCACCAGTCGGGCGATCTCGGCGAGTTGCTCCCGATTCGGCTCCACCACGAAGTAGACGCCACGGACGCCACGTCGATCGGCGTCCTCGGCGGGAGGCTCGTCGGCGATGCCGACCAGGATGCCGCCCGGCCGCAGCACCGGCCAGGACCGGGCCAGCGTCTGGCCGCCGACCGTGTCGATGACCACATCCACGTCGTTCACCTGGTCTTCGAAGCGGCTCCGGTAGTCGATCATCGCGTGCGCGCCGAGACCGGCCACGAACTCGGCGTCGGCTTGAGACGCGGTTGCGGTGACCGTGGCGCCCAGATGCATTGCCAACTGCACCGCGTAGCTGCCGACGCCGCCGGCCCCGCCGTGCACGAGTACGTGCTGGCCAGCCACCAGCTTCGCGTGGTCGACCAGCGCCTGCCAGGCGGTCAGCGCACCGAGCGGCACGGTAGCCGCCGCGAGGTGGTCGATCGAGCCGGGCTTGGCGGCCAGCTGGCGGACCGGCACGGCGACGTACTCGGCCGCGGCGCCGGGGCGATCGAAGCCGATCAGCCCGTAGATCTCGTCGCCGGCCGCAAGCTCCGTCACCTGCGGGCCGAGCTCGGCCACCACGCCGGACAGGTCGTGGGCGGGGATCAGCGGCCACTCGTCCGACCAGCTCAGTTCTCCGGCGGTCACCGCGGTCGCGTGTACGGCGACCAGCACCTCGCCGGCATCGGGGATCGGCCTCGGGACCTGCTCGTACCGGAGATCGGTCGGGTCCGCGCTGTGGGCGCGGATCGCGTGCATGCTCTCGGTCTGGGTCATCGATCGGCGTCCTTCTCGGGTCAGTGGGCCGCGGACCGCGCGGCCACGGTGCAGGTGGCGGTTTGCTCGGCGTCCCGGACTGCCCGGGCGCGAGGGACGTGCGCAGTGCGGCGAGCAGCGGACCGGCGGCAGGCGGTACGCCGGTAGTGGTCGTAACCGAGTGCGGCCAGCGCGATGACCAGCGCCCACAGCACGTAGAGCCCAGTCATGACAAGTAGTACAACAACCGAGGCCAACGCCACGGTTGCGCCCCGGTGTGCCCAGGTCCGGCGCGGCAGTAGCCGAACGGCCGCGGCCATGCCGAGCAGATACACAAGGACGAACGAACCGGTGGTGAGCAGCACCGCCGGGCGGACTCCGACGCCGCTGACCGCCACCAGAACCAGCGCGAGGCCAGACAACCCACTCACCACGAACAGGCTGCGGCGCGGGATACCACCGGTGACACTGCCGCGCCCGAACCAGGCCGGGAACGCGCCGTCCCGGCCGAGCGCGGCGCCGAGTTTGGCGGATCCGGCGAAGTACGCGTTCATAGCGCCGAGGGTGAGCAGGAGGGCCGCGATCGCGGTCACCGTGCGAGCCTCGCCGCCAACCCCGATCACCAGCAGCTCGGCCAGCGGGGCGTCGGTCGAGCCGGTCGCCGGGCCCAGTACCAGCACGCTCGCCGCTGCGACGCCGAAGTACAGCAGGCCGATGACGGCCAGCGCGATCGCGGTCGCCCGGGGGAGATCCCGAGCCGGTCGGCGGTAGTCACCGGCCAGCGAGGTGACCGCCTCCCATCCGGCGAAGCCCCAGACCAAGACCGCCGCAGCCGGACCGATGGCCAGCCAGCCGTGCGGCGCGAACGGCGTGAGGTTGGCCAGCTTGGCCTGCGGCAGCGCGGTCAGCGTCGCCGCCAGCAACAACACGATCAGTAGGCCGGCCAGCGCCAGCTGCAACGTGCCGGACACCCGCAGCCCGCCCGCGTTGGCCAGCGTCACGATCACGATCAGCGCACCCGCGGTGATCAATGTCGTGCGCATCCCGCCGCCGAACGCGGAGGCGACGTAGCCGCCGCCGAACATCGCGGCGGCCGGCGCGCCCACCGGCACCGCGAGATAGAAACACCAACCCACCACAGCCGCGGCTCGGCCGCCGAACGCGGTGCGCACATATGTCGAGACTCCGCCGGAGTCCGGGTACCGGGCACCCAGTGCGGCGAACGTTCCGGCCAGCGGTACCGACAGCGCGATCAGCAGCAGCCAGGCCACCAGGGACGCGGGCCCGGCGATCGAAGCGGCCAGCGCCGGTAGCGCGATCACCCCGGTGCCGAGCACGGCGCCGATCGACAGGGCCGTACCCTGCGGCAACGTCAACTTCGTCACGCTTCTATTGTCGATCGCTATTGGCATCACCAGCAGCGCCAATATGGACTAATCTAATTGGGCCAATATACGATCGCCACGTGGACGTCCAGATCAGCCTCGACGGGCGGGGCGATCTCACCGCGACGATCTACCGCCAATTGCGGGACGCGGTCCTGGACGGCCGGTTGCGGCCCGGGGAGCGGCTGCCGCCGACCCGGGAGCTGTCCCAGCGGCTGGACGTGTCCCGGAACACCGTCGCCGCCGCGTACGAGCGCTTGGTGGCCGAGGGTTTCCTGGTCGGACAGGTCGGATCGGGCACTTTCGTCTGCGCCGAGGCCCTGACCCGGACCGCCAGCCGGCATGCCCCCGGCGGGCCCGGAGTGACGGCTCGCCCGCTCTGGGCGGCGATCCCGGCCCAGCCGCCGATCCGGCCGGTGACGCCCGACTACAACTTCAGGCTGGGGATCCCGGACGGCCAGCTGTTCCCGCTCGAGGCATGGCGCCGGCTGATCTCCCAAGAACTGCGGCCGGCCGTGATCGCGTCAACTGAGTATCGCGAGCCGGGCGGGCATCCGAGCCTGCGGGCCGCGATCGCCCGCTACATCGGCGTGTCCCGCGCCGTCCATGCGGGCACCGAGGACGTGCTCGTGACCCAGGGTGCACAGCAGGCGATCGATCTGATCGGTCGGGTGTTGATCGAGCCGGGCAGCCGGGTCGCGGTCGAGGAACCCGGCTACCCACCGGTGCGCAAGCTGCTGCGATCGCTGGGTGCGCGCGTGCACGGGGTGCAGGTGGATGCGGAAGGGATCGACGTGTCGGCGATCCCGAAAGGCGTCCGGCTGATCTACGTCACCCCGTCCCACCAGTTCCCGCTCGGCACACCCATGTCGCTGGCTCGGCGGGCCGCGCTGCTCGCCTGGGCGGACCGGTACCGAGCCGTGATCGTCGAAGACGACTACGACAGCGAGTTCAGGTTCTCCGACCGACCGCTCGAGCCGCTGCAGAGCCTGGACCGGACCGGCCGGGTGATCTACGTCGGCTCATTCTCCAAGACCCTGTTGCCCATGCTGCGGCTCGGCTTCCTGGTTGCGCCCGCCTCCCTGCAACCCGCGCTGTACAGCGCGAAGCAGCTATCCGACTGGCACGGTGACCCGATCACCCAGGGCGCGCTTGCCCGGTTCATCGACGACGGCCTGCTGGCCCGGCATATCCGTAAGGCCACCAAGGTGTACGCGGCTCGGCGCGAGCGCATCGTGGCCGGGATCGGGGAGCGGATGGGCGACTGGCTGCGGGTAGTGCCCGCCGCGGCCGGACTGCACGTGTGCGCGCTGCTCCGACCGGGAGTCACGGCCGGGGTGGAACAGGCCCTCGGATACGCCCGCGCCGCCGGGACGATCGCCCACGATCTAACCGACTTCGTCGCGGAGCCGCCGGGTCAGCAGGGTGTCGTCCTCGGATTCGGCGCGATCCAGCTCGATCGGATCGGTGCCGGTCTGGACCGGCTGGCGCACGGCTTCCAGGCCGCGGGCGGCTCCTCACCAGCCAGGTAGCGTTCGGGGGTGCCACAACCCGAGCTGGTCGTGCTGCTTGCCGAGGACGGCGCCGTCATCGGCGCCGCGGACAAGACGACCGTGCACTCCGACCGGACCCCGCTGCACCTGGCGTTCTCGTGTTACGCATTCGACG
>DATFRM010000177.1:0-3213 GCA_035263265.1 Actinomycetes bacterium | reverse complement strand
TTGCTACTCGTGTTGCTCGTGCTGCTGGTCAGCGGTCGCGCAATGGGCGCGACCGCCGGCTAGGACTGCTCGGCTGCGGAGGTCTGGGCGGCTGCGACGGGTCAGGTCTGGGCGGCTGCGGCGGGTCAGGTCTGGGCGGCTGCGGCGGGTCGGGTTTGGGCGGCTCAGGCTGAGGCACCGGACATGTGCTGGCGGCGCCAGCGGATGCCGGCCTCGATGAATTCGTCGATCTCGCCGTCGAGCACAGCGGCCGTATTGCCGGTCTCGACCTCGGTGCGCAGATCCTTCACCATTTGGTATGGATGCAGCACGTAGGACCGCATCTGATTTCCCCACGAACCGGACGAATCGCCCTTTAGCGCATCCATCTTTGCTTGCTCTTCCTGCCGGCGCCGCTCCAGCAGCTTTGCTTGCAAGACCTCCATCGCTCTGGCCTTGTTCTGCAGCTGCGAGCGCTCGTTCTGGCAAGACACGACGATTCCGGTCGGTAGGTGCGTGATCCGCACCGCGGAGTCGGTGGTATTGACGCCCTGGCCACCCGGGCCGGATGACCGGTAGACATCGATCCGCAGGTCGTCTTCGGGGATGTCGACATGGTCGGACTGTTCGACCACGGGCAGCACCTCGACCCCGGCGAACGAGGTCTGCCGGCGACCTTGGTTGTCGTACGGCGAGATCCGCACCATCCGGTGGGTCCCCTGCTCGACCGAAAGCGTGCCGTAGGCGTACGGCGCCTTGACCGCGAACGTGACCGACTTGATGCCGGCCTCCTCGGCATAGGACGTGTCGTAGATCTCGGTCTCGTAGCCGTGCCGCTCAGCCCAGCGCAGGTACATGCGTAGCAGCAGGTTCGCGAAATCGGCGGCGTCCGATCCGCCCGCTTCGGCCCGAATCGTGATCAGCGCTTCTCTTGCGTCGTACTCGCCCGAGAGCAGGGTCCGCACCTCGAGCTCGCCGATCAGCTTGGTCAGCGCCGTTAGTTCGGCCTTGGCCTCGGCCATGGTGGCGGCGTCGTTCTCCGACTCGGCCAGGTCGAGCAGCACCCCGACGTCGGTGAGCCGGCCGCGCAACCCCTCGATTCGATCGATCTCGCCTTGCACGTAGGAAAGCCGACTGGTGATCTTCTGCGCCTGCTCCGGGTCGTCCCAGAGGTCGGGCGCGGCGGCCCGCTCACTGAGGTCGGCTACCTCCCGCCGCATCCGGGCCACGTCGAGGACGGACTCGATCGAGCTCAGCGTCGAGTCGAGATCCTTCAGCTCCTCGGCGGGATCGGTAGCGGCCACTCGGCCAGCGTACGCGAGCGACCTGCTTGGCTGCCGGACCGCGGGTCAACGGCTGGTCGGCGCGGTCGCCAGCGCCACGGTTGTGATCGTTATGCCGTGCTCGTACCGGTTGGTGATGGCGCCCACAAGCGGTAGCCCGACGCTGGCGACGAACGTCACGGTCACCACCCGGCCGTCGGTGCTGACCAGGTAGCCGAATCCCTCGAACCTCTCGGCGAGTCCCGTCCGGGCTACGTATTCGGCGACGGCCTGGCGAGCGCCCGCGGTCGAGATGGGCAGGTGCTCCCCCGCGCCACCGGCGTAGAAGGCCGCTTCGTCAAGCTGGTTGGCGGCGAAGATCGCGGCGCCGTCGGTCGCGGTGGACAGCGCGCGCTGGTACAGGAAAACCCGGGACGCGGTCACCACAACGGCAATCAGTACCGCCAGAACCAGCGTGAACCCGATGACCAGCAGCGTGATCTGGCCACTCTCGGCGCTATCCGGTCGGCGCGCGCTCCGGTTGGCTCGGTGCGCGTTCACGGCCCGGCCGAACGGTAGACGTCCACGAGTTCCTCGTGCGCGCCGTGGATCGCGATCGACGCCGGCGCTACCCCGTCGAAGATCGCTGGGACGAAGGGCAGCGGCACGGTGGTGTCGATTCGGACGCTGACCCGGTTGCCCGGTCGCAGGCATGGCGACAGTTCGCAGCTGATCCGCAGTTCGCCAGATGTGAGCCGGAGTCCGTGGTCGCGTAACGCCAGGTAGGCGGCAGCATAGGCACGTTCTTCGGCATCCGCGCTCTGATCGGTCGTGACGAATGCCCGGGCCGCTTCCCGGGTCGCCTGCGTTACCGCGTAACCGGCGCGCTGCACGTCGAACACGATCAGCACCACATAAACCAGCGGCGCCATGAGGAGCACGGCGAGGTAGCAGAACTCGATGATCGCGCTGCCGTCTTCGCACTTCCGGTCGTTGTAGATGGATTGGCCCGCCTGAGCGGCGAGCCTGGGGCGGCTGTAGCGGTTGGTGCGGTTGAGGCAGCTCAAGCGATCGGCGCGGTAGCGGTGGCCGCGGCTGCCGAGGTTGGCGACGTCGGTCACGGCAGGAGCGCCTTCTCGTCCAAGGCATGACCGCGAACCACCAGGAGTTCGTCCGGTCCGATCGGCCCGAGCAACGGCAGCGGTGCCCGGACCTCAACGACGACCACCGGCAGCCCGTCGACCACGGACGACCCGGCGTTCACCTCGGCGGCGAAGCGTGCCCCGAGCGCCGTTCGGATGAGATCGCGTGCGCGCTCGGCGCCCTGGTCGGGATTCCGATCGGCCAGCGCGCCGTACCTGGCGCCTTCGGCCGCACTCGCGACCAGCGTGTTACGGATGTGCAGAGCGAGTGCAAGCTGGAGGATCCCGAGGAACAGCACCACGAGCAGAACGACGACCAGCGCGAACTCCACGACCGCCGCTCCGGTGTCAGCCGGCCAGCCGAGGCGACGCGCTCTCACCGGAACCGGCTCACGGCCCGACCACACTGTCCAGCGCTTGTTCGAGCATGCTGGTCAGCCGGGGACCAGCGACCGCCCACAGCACCGTCACCAGGCCGGCGGTCATCACCGCGATGAGCACCCAGCCGGGAACATCGCCACGATCCTGGCGGCCAGCCGGGACGCCGCTGCGCCTCAGTCGGGCCCGGCACAGCGCGAACCATAGTCCGGCCGCTCGGTACCACCTGACTCCACGGGCAATCGGTAGTTCCATAGTGCGCTCCAGCACGATCAAGGAGTGGTGAACGTGAATCCGTAGAAGCCGGGAAACAGCGCGAACACGACGGTTACCGGCAAGATCAAAAACACAACCGGCAGAAGCATCGCGATCTCTCGCCGGCCACCTGATTCCAGCAGGGTGCGCTTTGCCGTAGCTCGCGCATCTGCCGCTTGAGCACGCAGCACATCCGC
>DATFRM010000176.1:0-6151 GCA_035263265.1 Actinomycetes bacterium | reverse complement strand
GGGGATTCCAGGCTATCGGGCTACATCGCATCCAACTCGGGCATGCCGTGGAGAACCCGGCATCTTGCCGAGTCGCGGTCAAGGCCGGCTACCCGGCCGAGGGAATTCTGCGCTCCTCGCTCCCACGGTCCGCCGGCGGCTGGTGGGACATGGAGGTCCACGCGGTGATCAACCCCGCCGATTCCTGATCCGGTCCGGATCCGTGTCGGCACTCGCTAGGCGGACGGGTTGCCCGGCTGAGCGGGCGCAGTCGGCCGACCAGCTGACTGGGCCTGACCGGCGGACGATTGGCCATGCTGAGCGGGGGTTGCCGACCGGCCGACTGGTTGCACCGGCGCACGCTGGCCCGCGGGCTGAGCCGGTCCGGCCGGCTGGCTAGCTGGCTGAGCCAGTCCGGCCGGCCGGCTAGCTGGCTGAGCCGGTGCGGACTGTCCGGCCGCTTGAGCCGCAGGCCGGCCGGATCCCTGGGCGGGTGGTGACTGGTCGGCTCGCTGAGTCGTTGCGGCAGACCGGCCCGGCTGTCCCTGATGGCGGGCCGCGGTGACGTCCTGATCCTGCTGAAGATCGACGATCTGGCGGGTCGGCGCGGCCAGCGACTCACCATACCGGCACACCCACCGATGACCATCGGTGGCGGCGGCGACGAATCCGTCGCGCACCGGGCCCTGCTGGACCAGGTGGGCAGCGATGCCGTAGAGATGGGACGCCACCTCTGCTGGGGACAGCCCGGTGAACCGGCACTGCACATCCGGAAGGCCCAGAATGTCCAGCCCGCGGGTGTCCATGACGTTCTCGCCGCTGTCGGCCAGGGTGAAGAAACGCACGTTGAACGGCAACGTCGGCGCGGTCAGACCGGACCGCGGATCGACGACCTTCTGCGCCGGCTTCCAGTCGATCGCCAGTGGCGGCGCTGTCTCGACCACGGTTCGCACCGCTTCCACAATGAACCGCAGCCGGACCGCCGGTGGCAGCGTCCGGGCCAGGAAGTCCGATACGAATACCCCCCGGGTGCACCTGGCTACCGCGGCCGCCGCGCCCGGCCAGTCCCAGGTCTGCTGCAGGGAATCGGCCGCGAGCTCGGGGTTGTAGCTCAGATCCGTGGGAGTGATGACCAGCTGCGCATTCGTGCGCACGTCTGCGAAGTGCGCGTGCAGCTCGCTGAATGCGAAGCCGAGACTGCTCTCCATCCCGTCGATCGGCTCGACTGCGCCCAGCCTGCTTCGCAAGGCGCCGAGCAGCCGGGCTCCGTCGAAGTCCGGCTGCCGGTCGTACAACAGCTCGACGGCGTACACACCAGGCGGGTTGCTCATAGCTGCCTAGTCAACCGCACGAAACTGTCGGTGTCCCCCCGTACGATGCGGCTCGTGGCCGCCGAATTCATCTTGACCGCCAACGATGCCCGCCGGATTGCGCTGCGCGCCCAGGGGCTTGTTGGCGCGCGCTCCAGACGTGGCGACGTGTCCGGGCTGCTGCGCGAGTTGGGCGCGGTCCAGCTGGACACGATTTCGGTGCTCGCTCGCTCCCATGAGCTGGTGCCGTACGCGCGGCTGGGCGCCGTCGGCCGCCCCGCGGTCGAGCACGCATATTGGGGTTACCGGCCGGCCCGCGCATTCGAGTACTGGTCGCACGCGGCCTGCGTGCTACCCACCGAGGAGTGGCCATATTTCGCCTTCCGGCGCCGGGCAATCCGCGACCGCGGGCGGCGCTGGCATCGGCTCTCCGAGCAGACCTGCGCGGAAGTGCTGACCAGGCTGAAAGCCGAGGGTCCGATGACCGCGACCGACCTGGGCGGGGCCAAGGCCGGCGGTGACTGGTGGGAGTGGTCGGACGTCAAGATCGCCGTCGAGTGGCTGCTCGACATCGGCGACGTGATCTGCGTCGAGCGGCGCGGCTGGCGCCGGGTATACGACCTGCCGGAGCGCGTGCTGCCCGCCGACCTGCTCGGCCAGGATCCCGACGACGAGGAATGCCTGACCCGCTTGGTCGGCTTCGCCGGCCAGGCGCTCGGCGTCGCCACGATCGGCGACCTGGCAGACTACCACCGGCTCAAGCAGGTGGACGTCAAGCGCGTCGTCGGTGGGAGCGGGCTGGTTCCGGTCCGAGTCGACGGCTGGCTCAACGGCGTGGCGTGGGCCGATCCGCACGCGTTGGCCGCTCCGGCGCGCGGCCGGCACCGCACCACATTGCTCTCGCCGTTCGATTCGCTGATCTGGGACCGCCGCCGCACCTCCCGGATCTTCGGGTTCGATCACCGGCTGGAGGCGTACACGCCCGCCCCGAAACGAGTGCACGGCTACTTCACGATGCCGTTGCTGACCGGTGGCCGGCTGGTTGGCCGGGTGGACCCGAAACGATCCGGCCGGACCCTGATGGCCCGGCAGCTCTCGGTGGACAGTGGCGCGGTCGTGGAGCCGATGGCGAGCGCGCTCATCGAGGCAGCGGCCTGGGTCGGCTGCGACAACGTCGTGGTCGAGCGAGTCACTCCGGAACAGCACGCGACACCACTGCGCGCACTGCTGTCCTAGCTCACGGCACATCCAGCGGAGCCTGCTCTATTCGGCTCCGGGCACCGCTGCGCGCGCTGCTGTCATAGCTCGTGGGACGCTGCGCGCGGTGCAGCCCACGATCCCGCTCAGGTGATCTCGAGGATCTTTTCCCGGACCGCGTACACCACCGCCTCCATCCGCGAGTGCAGCTGGAGTTTCTCCAGGATGTTGCGGATGTGGTTCTTCACCGTGTTCTCGCTGATGAACAGCTCCTTGGCGATCTCGCGGTTGTTCATCCCGCGGGCCACCAGCCGGAGCACCTCGAGTTCGCGGTCGGTGAGCCGGGGCGCCGGCACCTGTTCGCGCTCATCCTTGGTCTTGATCATCGACGCGAACTCGCTCAGCAACTTCGAGGCCATCGAAGGCGAGATGAGCGACTGCCCGCCGGCCACAGCCCGGATCGCCGCGGAAACCTCGTCGGTGGAGATCTCCTTCAGCAGGTAGCCACTGGCGCCGGCCTTGATGGCGTCGTAGAGGTCGGCCTCTTCGTCGCTGATGGTCAACATCAAGATGCGCGAGCTCGGCACGATCTCTTTGATGCCGGCGCAGGCTTCGATGCCGCTGCGCTTGGGCATCCGGATGTCCAGCAGCACGACGTCGGGCAACAGATCGGCGGCCTGACTTACCGCCTGCGCACCGTCGCCGGCCTCACCCACCAGGTCGATGTCCGGCTCCTGCGCGAGCACCATCTGCAGGCCGCGCCGGAACAGCACGTGATCGTCGACCACGAGCACTCTGATGGGTTCGGAGACGGTCGCGGTAGCTCCGCCAGCGATCGAGGTGGCCGGCACGAGACCCTCGCTCACCTACTTGCCCTCCCTGACCGGTGGCGTCCCGGTAATCCGAATCATGACACAGCGCAACCTACGGTAACCGACGGTCTGAGTGCGGAGTACCGCGCGCGTTTGTCAGACCTCAAGGCGAATGACCCCGTAGTCGTAGCCTCGCCGGCGGTACACCACGCTCGGCAGCTTGGACTCGGCATCGACGAACAGATAGAAGTCGTGCCCCACCAGCTCCATTTCGTACAGCGCTTGGTCGAGGGTCATAGGGCTGGCCTGGTGCACCTTCTCGCGCATAACCAGTGGTCCCTCCCCGTCGACCTGGATCAGCGGCGGATTACCGGAACCCGCCCGGCCGGGCACCCGATCCGCGTAGGTGTCGACGTCGGTGTCACCCTCGGTATCGGCCCTGGCGTCGGCCGCCGCGGTGCCGTTACGGCTGCTCAGTGCGGCGGTCGCGTCGGCCACCGACTTCGGCGAATGCCGGCCGTAGTGGATGCGGCGCCGATCGGCCACCCGGCGCAGCCGCATCTCGAGCTTCGCGTAAGCCAGGTCAAGCGCGGCGTACGGGTCATCGGCGCTAGCCTCGGCCCGGATCACCGGACCGCGAGACCGGCAGGTGATCTCGACCCGGTCCCGCTTGCTGGACTGCCGCGGGTTGTGCTCCTTGGACACCTCGACATCGAGAGCAATGACCTTGCCGTCGAGCCGCGTCAGCTTGCTGAGCTTCTGGACGACATGCGCCTTGAATCGCTCGGTCACCTCGGTGTGCCGGCTCTTGACGACGATGTCCACTCGGGACCTCCCTGCTCGCCCTTCCTCCCGGAGCTGGGTGACACCCGCCCGGCCGACCTGGTCTTCTACCCCACATTCGCCTGCTGAGGGTCTCGCAGCGCTATGCCACTACCCCCCTTCTCTCGATTCGAAAGACATCTGGTCTTCCGGCGAGGCAGGACTTACTCCTAAGCCGCACCGTGATCGGTCGACGAAGAGTCGCCTTACGTGGGCCGCTTTGCCTGCGGCTGGCATCGGCTTGCCGAGACCGTCACCGTTGGCATAACGGTTGATCTCGACGCAACCACGGACCCGGGCGGGTGCCATACCGGAGACGCTAACCGCATCCGGCACGGACGGGTAGAGGGCTTGTCGCCACCGGCCGGGTGGCTGGGGCTGACGACGCACCGTAGCGGCGACCACCGCTGCCCCCACCACCACGCCCCCGGCTTCGCGGAGCGCACGGGCGGCCTCGGCAAGGGTGGCGCCGGTGGTCAGCACATCATCAACCAGCACGATCTCTCGCCCGGCGATGAGCTGAACCAACCGGCGCGGCACCACCAATGCCCCGGACAGGTTCAGCCATCGCTCCTCGGAGGACAAACCAGCCTGATCGCTCACGCTGCGTGAGTGCCGGAGAACCCTACGCAGCGTAACCTCGACACCGTCGCGGCGGACCACAGCAACTGCGGTAAGGGCCAGCCGGGCGGTCGGATCGTAGCCGCGCCGGCGAACCGACGAACGGGATGACGGAACCGCGATCACGACCGTCGGTCCCCGTAGTCGGCGACCCGATCTAGCTGCAGCCGATCGGGCACCCCGGCTGCTTCGGTCCGCGTCTGGCGAGCCCATCCTGGGCTCGGTCGCGGCGTGGTCGATGGCGCACCGCAACGCCCGCCCGAGCGCGGCACCCAGCGGGCGAGCCACCCCGGCCCGGCCACGCTCCTTGTGCTCGATGATCGCGGACTGGACCGGCCCGGCGTAGTCGGTCACGGAGAACGCAGGCGGTAGGCCGGGTGGTGTCGGCGTGGGACAGCGGAGTCGGACCGGGCCGGTAAGCCAGGCCAAGCACCCGGCGCACAGCGATCCGACCGCGGCACCGCCGGCCCGACAGCCGGCGCAACGATCTGGAAACACCAGACCCGCCAGCGCCGTGCCCAGGTCGGCGACCTGCTCGACTACCCACGCCATGTCGCCACGCTCTCGCCCCGCGACACCGTCCGGCCAGCGCGAAGGCGCGGTCGGTGGACAACTACGCGGCTGTGGACATCCGCTGACCGCGAACCGGCAAGCTAGCCGGGATAGGCGGGCGAGGTGCCGACGATTTGGTTGCCGTCCCCGTCCGACAGCGGTTTCCAGACCCGGATCGGTGTCGGTCCGGTCGAGGTCGACAACTCCCAGATCTTGTCGTCGCTGGTGCCGAACAGAATCGGTACGTCTGGTCCGCCGGCTGCTACCGAGACTAGATCGCTGGCCAACGATCCCAGCAGCTCGGGCATCCGGCCGTCCACGCCGACCTCGAACGGCTGAACCAACCCCGCCTCCGCGTCTTTGATCAGCACCACTAGCCGCTGCGGGTCTACCCAGGCAACGTCAATGGCCTCGCCCAACAGTGGGGAGAGCGGCCGAAGGTCGACGATCTGAGCGGGGCGGACGACGCGCCGCGGGTCGGGTGAGCCGGGGTCGACCTGGCTAGTTTTCACCAAACCAAGTTGCAGCTGCGGCGGCGCGTTCTTGTCATGCGTGATCATCGCAACCCGGGTCCCATCGGACGAAACCGCGAGCGCGTTGATCTCGCTGTCGCCGAGCCCCTCCACCGGCACCCCCCGCTGCTCGTCTCCATCGAAGATGTTCACCCTTGATCCGGTCCGCCTCTGGTCAACCACCCACAGCCGGTCGAACCGATCCCAGCTGGGCGAGCGGAACGCGGTCCCGGTTGCCATGAGCTGCTTCGATCGGTCTTCCGGTAGGTCCGGCCGGATCCTGATCAGCCGGGTCGCATCCTTACTGATGCCGGCGATCGCGGGGGTTCGCGGTGAAACCGCGAAC
>DATFRM010000175.1:0-6324 GCA_035263265.1 Actinomycetes bacterium | reverse complement strand
CGTCGCCGGCGTCCAGGGCGACCGATGCCCCGCGCTGGCGCAGCATCTCGAGGTCGACCTCGACCGGCGTGCCGGCGCTAGCCCGGGCTACCCGCGGGTCGGCCAGGTGCCAGCTAACCAGCAACCGGTCGCTGTGCTCGTCGCCGGCGTTCAGCTGGTCGGCCATGACGCCGTAGAAGTCGGGCAGGTACTGGATCGCACAAGCGCCCAGCTTGGTCAGGTTGATGAAGGCGTTGCGGCGGATCAGCGGGTCGAACGTCCAGGTGATCTCGGCTAGCCCCGCTCGGAGCGCCCACGCCCGCTGATGCAACTTGAGCGCGTAACCGATCTGGTGGCCGCGGGCCGAAGGATCGACTCCGCACAAATGCGAATGCAGCGACTGATCCCGGCCGAGAAAGCCGACGCAGACCCCGATCAGGCGGTCCGGCTCGCCACTGGCCGCATCAGCCTGCCAGGCGCCGCTGAGGTAGCCGCCGGCGTGCCCGATCGCCCGGCCCAGCTCCGCCGTGATCGGCGGGCTGTCCGCCGCCGAGCCCCAGATCTCGGCCGCGAGCCGATGCGCCAGCCGCAGCTCCGCCATGCTCGCCAGCTCCCCGATCCGCACCCCGGCGAGCTGCGCCGCTCGGTCCGCCGCGCCGATGGCAGCTGCAGTGCTCACGTCAGCGCGGGCCAGATCCGCCGTCTCCAGATCGGGCCGGGTCATCTGGCCATTCTCGCCATCACCGCGACCCGGTAACAGAGTCCCGGCGACACCGTCCGGCGACCCGAGCCCCCGCCCACGTATGCAACGCTCCGACGGCGGCGAGGCGTCAGATAGGAGGGCTGCCGGCCAGTCCCCGCGGGAGGTGGGCGTTCGGCAGAAACCGATCGGTTGCTGACCTGCCGCGTAACTGGGAGCATCACACTCGCGAACTGCCTTGTTACACCGCGTCGCAAACGTCACCGTTCGGTTCCGCCAACGCGGAGGTGACCGTAGAGTTCCAGATTCTAGGGCCGCTCGAAGTCGTCTCCGAGGGCGGTCGGCTGCCCCTCGACCGGCGTCAGTTGCGGCTACTCCTGGCAGTGCTGCTCTGCCATGCCGGCCAACCCGTCTCGCCGGACCGGCTGATCGACGCACTGTGGGGATCGGAGCCGCTCCCATCCGCGGGCAGCAATCTGCACGTGTACGTGCACCGATTGCGCAAGGCGCTGGGAACGGACCGGATCGTCGGCCGCGGCGGCGCCGGCTACACCCTGAGTGTGTTACCAGGCGAGCTAGACGCGGCCCGTTTCATCGAGCTCGGCACCGATGGTCAGACCGCCCTGGCGGCCGGCGACATGGGGCGGGCTGATCGCCGATTACGCGAGGCGCTGGCGCTCTGGCGTGGGGATCCGTTCTCGGATCTCGACGGCGAACCGGCGTTACGCGAGGAGATCGCCCGGCTGACCGAGCATCGGTTGATCTTCCTCGAGCACCGGATCGACGCCGATCTCGGCCTGGGGCGGCACGCCGATCTGATCCCCGAGCTGTCCGCGCTGACCGGCGAGTATCCGTATCGAGAGCGGTTCAGTTGGCAGCTCATGCTGGCGCTGTACCGCTCCGACCGGCAGGCTGACGCGCTGGCCGCCTATCGGGCCGCTCGTCGGCTACTCACCCGGGAGCTCGGTCTGGAGCCCGGGCCCGCGCTGCGTGAGCTCGAGAGCGCGATTCTGCGAGGCGACCCGGGTCTCGACCCTCCGGATCACGCCGTTCTGGCGATGGCCGCGCCAGCCGCGCCGCCAGCCGCGGAGCGCCTGGATGGGCACAACCGGCCGGCCCAGCTGCCTGCCAGCATCGCGGACTTCACCGGCCGGGAGAGCGAGCTGAAATGGCTCGACGAGATGGTCCAGCAGAGTGCTCCGGATGGGGTGCCGATCACGATCGTCACCGGTACCGCCGGGGTGGGCAAGACCGCACTCGCCGTGCATTGGTCGCACAAGATCGCTAATCGGTTCCCTGACGCGCAGCTTTACGTCAACCTGCGCGGCTACGATCCCGGCGAGCCGATCCAGCCGATCCGGGCACTTGGCGGGTTCCTCGCCGCACTGGGAATCCCGGCCGACCGGATTCCGGTCGAAACCGATGAGGCGGCCAGTCTCTACCGATCAATGCTGTCCGGCCGCAATGTGCTCGTCGTACTCGACAACGCCGGCTCCGCGGACCAAGTCCGCCCGCTGCTCCCCGGCTCATCCTGCTGTTTGGTGCTGGTCACTAGCCGGGACCGGCTGGCCGGGCTGGTGGCCCGCGAGGGTGCCCGCACGCTCTCCCTGGACGTGATGCCCTCCGACGAGGCGGTCGATCTGCTCGCCCGAGTGCTCGGGCCGGAGCGGATCTGTGCCGAGCTGCCGGCGACGGTAGAACTCGCGGCCGCCTGCGGCCGGCTCCCGCTTGCGTTGCGGATCAGCGCGGCCAACCTTGCCGACCAGCCGCACCGCAGCATCGCCGAGCACCGGGACGAGCTAATGGCCGGTGACCGGCTGGCCGCGCTGGAGATCGATGGCGACGCGCAGACCGCGGTGGGCGCCGCGTTCGATCAGTCCTATGCCACGTTGAGCGACGACAGCCGACGCACGTTCCGGCGGCTGGGCCTGGTGCCCGGCGCGGACTTCACCGCCGAAGTCGCCGCGGCACTGCTTGACGTACCGGGCCCGGCAGCGACCCGGCTCATGTCCAGGCTGGCGGACGCGCACTTGGTCGAGCGCACGGGTCCGGGCCGGTTCACGTTCCACGATCTGTTCCGGGACTATGCGCGGTCTCGCGCAGCCGAGGAGGAGAGCGAGCAGGACCGCGCGGCGTCGGTGGCCCGGCTGTACGACTACTACCTGCACCAGGCCGACGCCGCGGCCAGACGGCTGTACCCGACCATCCTGCGGTTGCCGGTGCCCGGTGGACCGCGCGGCGAGGTCGCAGACCACGAGGCGGCGTTCGGCTGGCTAACCGGCGACTGCCAGAACATCATCTCGGCCGCGCTGCAGGCCGAGGAGCGCGGGATGCCGCAGATGGCCTGGCTGCTCGCGGATGCGACTCGGGTCTTCTTCTGGCTGCGGCGTGACGCGGTGGCCTGGCCGATGATGGCGGTGGCCGCCGCGGCCACCGCGCGCGCCCACGGCAACCTGCGGGAGCGCACGATCGGGCAGTTCAGCCTCGGCGTGGCGCACATGTGCGCGGCCCGCTACCGGCAGGCGGCCGAGGCGTACGTGGAGGCGCTGCCGCTGACCCAGGAGTCCGGCTGGGTCGAGGCCGAGGCGGCCTGCCTGGCGAACCTGGGCACGCTGTGGCTCGAGCTCGGCGAGAATGCGCGGGCCGGCGCCGACTACCGGCGGGCGGAGGAGCTCTACCGGCAACTGGAACTGCCGGCGCAGCAGGCCCTGCATCTGAGCAGCCTGGCCTCGGTCGAGATGCGGGCCGGCCGGCTCGACCAGGCGGCAAGCTATATGGCTGCCTCCGATGACTTGTTCGGTCGGGTCGATGCGCCGGCCATCCATGTCGTCGCGCTGGTTGCCGGCTGCGATCTCGAGCGGCAACGCGGCCGGTATGGCGTCGCCACGACATACGCGAACCGGGTCGTCGAGATGGCCGAGCAGGTCGGCCGGACCGACGCCCAAGCGGGGGCGCTGAGCCAGCTGGCGCTGGTCTCGCTAGCCATCGGGCGTCCGACCGACGCGCTGCAGCAGGCGCAGACGGCCATCGAGCTCGGCGCCCACGCCAGCGACCGCGGTCTGGAGGCCGAGCTGCTGAACGTGCTGGGCCACGTCGACACCGGGCTCGGCAGGTACGAGCCGGCCATCGGCCAGTTCCTGAGCGCGCTCGCCGTGACCAGGGAGCCCGGCATCCGCTACCCGGAGATCGATGCGCTGCTCGGCCTGGCCGTCGCCTATCACCAGCTGGCCAGGATGGATGCCGCGCTGAGCCATGTCCGCACCGCGCTGGACGCCTCGGTCGAGCTGGGCTATCGGGTGCTCGAAGGCCGGGCGCGGACCGCCCTCGCGGACCTCTTGGTCGGGATCGGGGATCCCGGTGCGGCCGCCGAGGCACATCGGGCCCTGGAGCTGCACCGGGACACCGGATTCCGCTACGGCGAGGCGCAGACGCTGGCGCTGCTGAGCGAGCTCCGGGACGGTGACCAGGCCGACGGCTACCGAGCGGCCGCACTCGAGCTTTTCGATGAGCTCGGCACGCCAGAAGCGACCCGGCTGCGATCACTGGTCAGCCACTAGCCGTGCGCCGCACAGGCCTACGTGGTGCCGGAGTGACCGGTCGCTCAGCGGAGTCGGCATTACGCCGTTCGGTGACTGTTTCGGCAAAGTACGGTGACTAAGCGCGTTTCACGACTTACAGTCGTGCCTCTGGGGTCAGTGAGGACCGTTGCAACGCTGGGGGCGGTGATGGGCGAGCTCAGCGCACGGCAGACGGCACGGCTTCGCCGCGCCGTGTTCCGGATCCGGTTATTGATCGGGTCGGCGGCGGCTGGTACGTCCGCGATCGCGGTCACGGTGGGCACCGCGCTCGTGACCGATCGGCCGCTCAGCGACGCCGAACAGCTCGCAGTGGCGGCGCTGGCCGGACTCATCGCGTACCAGTTCTGGCTCGCCGGGTGGTCGGCCCTGTTGCGCCGTTACCCGGGGATGCGGATGATCCTGACACTGGTCGGCGAGTCGGATCCGCGCCGGCGCTGGTAGCCGGATAGTCATTCAGGTCGCGCGCAGCGGACCTCGGCCACGATCGCCTCGACCGCGATGCAGAGTCGAGGAGGTCCTGGTGAGCAGGCGCTACAGGCACCACAGATCGTTGATCGCAAGCATGCTGGCGGTGGCCGTGCTGGGTGGCCTGGCCGCGCGTCCCGTTCGGCTCGTGCCGCGACCCGTTGATGACCAGGGACACCACGCCGCTCGAGCCCGACGTGGTGGAGTACAAGTTCTACGCCAAGGGTGTCGGGCCGGTTCTCACCGCGCAGACGTCCGGCGGGTTCTCCCAAGAGGTACTGCTCAAGCAGACCGAGGGCGGCGGCTGACCGTGGCTCGAAGGCTCCATCACCTGTCTGAACGCGCTGCTGCCTGGTCACCGAGCACGGTCGCCCGGTCACTGATCACGGCGGGGCGGTCACTGATCACGGCGACCCGGTCGCCGATCATGGCTACCCAATCGGTGATCACAGCAGTCAGCGCCACCAGAGCGATCGCTAGCAGCCACCCGCCAAGCACGTCTGACGGCCAGTGCACGCCTCCGGCGAGCCGGCTAAGCCCGATCACCAGCGGTAGGCTCGCGGCAGCTGCGACCAGCGCGATCCGCGCGCCAAGTGACCGGTCGCGTACCCATGGCCAGCACGCGATCAAGACGATCGCCGCTGCCGTGGCCGCGTTGCTGGAGTGTCCGCTGGGAAACGCGAAGCCGGTGGTCGGCCAGAACTGGTCGACCGGCCGAGGACGTGCGGTCAGGTCCTTGACCAGCTCGGTGGTGGGCTGGATCAGCAGCGCGACGGTCGCGCACACCGCGAGGGCTCGGAACCGGCCACTCAACACGCAGATGACGGTAGCCATCACGGTTACCGCTACGACCGTCCAGGATGTGCCGAGCTGGGTAAGCCAGCGCATCGCGGTCACCCAATCTGGGTGGCCGGCGCCGAACCGGTAGAGCGCGCCGTCGAGCGCTTCGTCCAGCCCCGTCAGCGCCGGCCATCCGGTGACGACCAGCGCGCTAAGCACGGCGAACCCGACCCCGGCTGCGACGCCGGCGATCAGCCTGGGATCGGGCGTTCGCCGCATCGGCCGCTAGCCCGCCAGGCCCAGATAGGAGTTGAGCACGTTAACGATCTCGCCCCAACCTTCGGTATAGCCGATCCGGGTCTCTTCGTCGATGTCGCCGTACGCCCGGTGTGTCAGCTTCAGAACGGTCTGTTCGCCGTCCTCTTCGAGGGTAAGCGTGAACATGCCAAGCACCGGACCGGTCATCCCCATCGGTCCGGTGCACTCGAGCAGCTCCGGCCGGCGAATCCGGTCGACGGTCGCATACAGCGCGCCGCCTTCCGCCCATTCCTCCCAGAACCGACCGCCCACCGCGGGCTCGAAATGGACCCGGGACTGGTCGTGGAACCGGTGTGGCCACCAGTCGCCCATCTTGCAGAGCGCGTCGAAGACCTTCTCTCTCGGTGCCGCCACTCGGGTCTCTTGTGCGATGTCGAGTGAGGCCAGCGGTAGTGCGGTGGTGTTGCTCATGACGGATCCCTTCTCGGGTTGTTCCACGGTGTCGGCGAGCCGCAGCAGGCTGTCGGCCCATTGGTCGGCATAGGGGCGCATCCAGCGTTCGTA
>DATFRM010000174.1:0-4449 GCA_035263265.1 Actinomycetes bacterium | reverse complement strand
CCCGCGCTATCGCGAGACCCCGAGCCGCGTCGTTTCCCCCCGACGACGCGGTTCGGCTCCGTTTTTGCGCCGTTTCACATCCTCCGGGCCGCGCGTTTCCCGATCATTACCAGCGCCGCCCGCTTCCGATCATTACGCGCGTCACGGAGCGGACAAACCCTACCAAACTGCGCAGATCCCACCACTTGGCGCGCGTGATGATCCACTCAGTGGCGATCGGGATCGGGCGGCCGCATACTCGCGCTTACTCGTCGAGTACTTGGCCGGGCACGACCCGCCGGCTGGGCGGCGGCGGCCCCGGGCCGAAGCGGCTGCTGGCTACGATCAGCCGCCGAGTCGCGAACCAGCCGAGCATTCGCCGGGCGATCGGACGGGTGGGCGGCAGGATCAGGAAGAACCCGGCGATGTCGGTGATGAACCCCGGGGTCAGCAGCAGCGTGCCGCCGACCAGGATCAGTGCCGCGTCGGCCAGCTCGCGGCCGGGCAACTGCCCGGTACCGATCGCGCTCTGCAGCGTGCGCCACGCCCGCGTGCCCTCGCGCTTGATCAGCCAGGCCCCGATCGCGCTCTCCAGGAGCAGCAGCCCGATTGTCGGCCACGCGCCGATCCACTGGCCGACCTGGATGATGACGTAGAGCTCCAGTAGCGGCACGACCAGGAACAGCACCGCCAGGATCAGCCGAAATCGCATCACGCACTCCCCTGCCGGGAGCCCCGGCCGGCAGCGAGCCGGCGCAGCGCGCCAAGTCGATACCGGGCCCCCCAGACCGTCACCCGCCACAGTGCTTCGGTGACAATGGCGCGGCTCATCTTGCTGGTGCCGTACTCCCGCTCGACAAACGTGATCGGAACCTCGACGACCCGGTGCCCGGAACGCAACGCGCGCCACGCGAGGTCGACCTGGAAGCAGTACCCCTGCGAGGCCACATCGGTAAGCCCGATCGACTCGAGGACCGGTCGCCGAAACGCGCGGTAGCCGCCGGTGGCGTCCCGCAGCGGGATGCCGAGCATCAGTCGCGAATATGTGTTGCCGCCGCGCGAGAGGAACTTGCGACTGGCCGGCCAGTTGACTACCTGACCACCAGGCACCCAGCGAGAGCCGAGCACGAGGTCGGCCGACCGCAGCGCGTCCAGCAGCCTGGGCAGCTGCTCGGGCTGATGCGAACCGTCCGCGTCCATCTCGACCAGGACCTGGTAGCCGCGCTCCAGTCCCCAGTCGAACCCGGCCATGTAGGCCGCGCCCAGACCTTCCTTGGCGGTGCGATGGAGCACGTGCACGGACTCGTCCGCGGCCGCCAGCTTGTCCGCGATCTCCCCGGTGCCGTCCGGACTCGAGTCGTCCGCGACGAGCACATCGGCGGTCGGCACCGCTGCCCGGACTCGGCTCACGATCGGCTCGACGTTCTCCGACTCGTTGTAGGTAGGGATGATCACCAATACCTTGCCGAGATCGGCGAACTCGTTCTCGTCAACCCTCACGTGTGGCCTTTCCGGTTCTGAGCTGATGTCGAGGATTCCACCGTATCCCGAGGCTGCGCCGACCCGCCGGAGCCGGCCGAGCCGCCCGCCCGGTTCAATCGCGATCGGGACCGACTCGTCCACATCGCGAAGCCGACCGCGACCAACCCGGCCAGCGCCAGCAGCCACTCCGGGACCGCCCCGGCCCGGGTGGCCGGCGTCCGCTCGGTCCGCAGCTCCACCGGCTGGACCAGCAGATCGGGCGCGAACTCGGCCGACCGCTGGACGACCGTGCCATCGGCGGCGATCACCGCGCTGATCCCGCTGGTGGCCGCGATCAGCACTGGCCGGCCGTGCTCGACCGCGCGCAGCCGGGACATGGCCAGCTGCTGCTCGGTCTGTCCGGTGTGCCCGTATGTCGCGTTGTTGGTCTGCACCACCAGCACCTGGCCGCCATTGCGGATGACGTCCCGGACCAGGCCGTCGTAGGCGACCTCGAAACAGATCACGTCCCCGATCCGCGCCGGGCCGACGTCGAGCGTCCCGGGCCGGTCCCCGCCGGCGAAGTCCCGCCGGACCCGGTCGAACCGGGTGATGTAGCGCTCGAGCACGCTGCGGAAGGGCACGTACTCGCCGAACGGCACCGGATGCCGTTTGATGTACTGCTCGCCAGGACCGGTCACCGGGTCCCAGACGATCCCGACGTTGTAGATCTTGTCCGGGTTCGGCGAGTTGATCACCGCGCCGACCAGGGTCGGCACGCCCACCCGGCGAACGACATCGTCGATAAGCGCACGGGCCGCCGAGTCCTGGTACGGATCGATGTCGGAGGCGTTCTCCGGCCAGATCACCAGGTCCGGCTGCGGCAGCTCGCCCGCGGCCACCCGCCGGGCCAGCTCGTCGGTGACCGCGACGTGGTTGCGCAGGACCGCCTCCCGCTGGCCGAGGAAGTCAAGGCCGAGTCGGGGGACGTTGCCCTGCACCAGCGCCACAGTGACCGTCCGCTCGCCCGCGGTCGGCGTGGGCACCAGCGTGGCCGCCCCGAACGCCGCTCCGATCGAGACCGCCGCGATCGCACCGCCGAGCATCCGGCGCCGGCCGGCCAGGCCGGCGAGGACCAGGTAAGCCAGCCCCGCCCCCAGCGCAGCGGTGACGAACGTCACCAGGGGGGCGCCGCCGAGCGCGGCGTACGGCGTGAGCGGCGTGCCGGCCTGACCGAACGCGAGCCGGCCCCAGGGCATGCCGCCCCACGGAATGCGTGCCCGCAGCAGTTCGACGCCTACCCACAACGCGGCGTGCACGAGCGGCCAGCCGGGCAGTCTGGCGGTCACCGCGAGCGCCGCGCCGAGCGGGGCCATGAACGCGGCCTCGAGCAAGCTGAGCAGGATCCAGGCGTCCGGGCCGATCACCGTCATCCAGCGCATCAGCACGGCGAAGAAGGCCAACCCGTACATCAGACCGATCAGCGCGCCCGCCCGGGCCGAGATCCCCCGGGTCAACAGGCTCAGCGCGGCCACCGCGGGCAGCGCCAGCAGCCACCAGCCATACGGTGGGAACGAGATCGCCAGCAGCAACCCGGCCAGCGCGGCCCCTGCGAGGCGCACCGGTAGGCCGGCCGCCGCCAGCCGGGCCGGGATCTCAGCCGCGGCCAGCCAGGCCGGGAGCCCGGCCGCCGAGGGCCCGGCCTCAGCCTCAGCCGCGGCCATCGGGGCGGACGGATCGGGATCCGCCGCCGCTCCCGCGGCCGGGTCGCGCTTGGTGATCGCCATCGGCACCGTTTCCCGCTTGCTACCTGTGCGGTAACGGTACGACAGAAGAGGCCCGGAACCGCCCTTCGGACCAGGCGCCGGTCCCACCGGCTGCGGGATCAGCGGCTGTTGTCTACTGGGCGGCCGGGCCTCCTCCGTGTCCGAACCCCGAGTCCCGCGAGCGCCGTCGCCGCGCATGAGAACCCACCCTGGACCTGGCACCGGGCGGTGGATGGGACCGCCCTGACCCAGGCGCGCTCACGTCGCTAGCGAGCCGACCGCGGAACGTCATCCTGCGGTTGGACTTCCACCACCGAACGTATCGGCGCGTACGCGTGCGCTGTCAATCGGGCGTTCGGACCCGTCCGCCTCCCAGGCGGGTGCTACCGAGGCGCGCTACTCGGGTGGTGCGGGACCACGACGGTCCCGGTCGCGGTGGTAACCACCAGTGGCGGATCCAGCACGGCCGCGGCCGACGGCGATATCTCGGGGGTGCCACGGCAGACGACCCTGGCTTCGAGTGCGACCCCGCGCGAGCGACGACCGACCCTGGTCAGCGTGGCCGTCACCTCCACTACGTCGCCGCCGTGGACCGGACCGACGAACTGGATCTGGTCGTACGACGCGAGCAGTGCTTCGTCGTTGTCGAGCCGGATCGACAGCTCGGTGGCGACATCACCGAACAGCGCGAGCACGTAGGCTCCGTCGACGAGGTTGCCGCCGTAATGCGCGTGCGAGTAAGGCACGTACCGGCGATGCGTGACCGACATCCCGATCCGGGGATCCTCGCTGGTCATGCGGACTTCCGCTCGGTGGCCAGCGCGTGCACGAGGTAGCTGGCGACCTCCCCCGGCGTGGTGCCCTTTCCGAAGATGCGGTCTACCCCGAGGTCCACGGCGGCCGCCTCGTCGAACCGCGGCCCGCCGACCACCAGCAGCGGCCGCCGCCCGGCTGGGTAGGACTCGCGGAACGCCGCACTCATCTCCTTCGTGTTGTGCAGGTGCGCGTCCCGCTGGGTGACCACCTGGGAGACCAGCACGGCATCGGCGCGCTCGCGCCGCGAGCGCTCGACCAGATCCGGCACCGTCACCTGGGCACCGAGGTTGACCACCTTGATCTCCCGGTAGTACTCGAGGCCCTTCTCGCCGGCGTACCCCTTGATGTTGAGGATCGCGTCGATACCCACGGTGTGCGCGTCGGTGCCGATGCAGGCGCCGACCACCACGAGCTTTCGGTGCAGCCG
>DATFRM010000173.1:0-5573 GCA_035263265.1 Actinomycetes bacterium | reverse complement strand
AAGGCCGCCGATGAATGACCCGGTGATGCCGTAGATCAGCACTCGGCCCCAGTTATCGGGCTGCATCCGCCGGTTCACAATGACGTCTGCAATCCAGCCTGCGGCCATACCGAAGACCAGGATGGCGAGAATCAGCATGATCGACACCTTGCGGTCGGTGATATGACAGGACCCACTCTGCGGTCACACCCGCATGGTCCGCGTCACCCCTTGCGGGTGAGACGTGGAGGGCTACATGCAGCTGAACGAAGCAACCGCGCGCCGGCGGTTCGGTTCGGTGCCGGTGGTCAGGCTGGCGACGGTAGATGCTCTCGGTAGACCGCATCTGGTGGTTACCACGTTTGTCGTCGACGGCGATCACATCTACCTGGCAGTGGATCAGAAGCCAAAGACAAGCCGCGAGCTCAAACGTGTTCGCAACATCCGGGCCAATCCCGAGGTTGCGGCCCTGGCAGACCACTATGACGACGACTGGCGCCGGCTGTGGTGGGTTCGAGCAGACGGGTCGGCCAGGATCACTACCGACGCCAACCTGATGGCCGGGCCGATCGAGCTGCTTACGGCGCGCTATCCGCAGTACCGATCCGACCCGCCACGCGGACCGGTCATCGCGATTACGGTTACCGCCTGGTCCGGCTGGGCCTACACCGAGCCGGATCGACCGTGAGATCGCGAACCACGCCTGATCAAACCCCGCTGGGCTCGCCGACTACCGGCTCGTCCATTCGGGCCGGAGCTTCCTGGTCCCGGCGCCGGCGGCGCAGCAGCCCAATCACCAGCCAGACCAGCAGCGCGACCACGATCAGACCGGCCGCGGTGAACATGCCGATGGTCGTCCAGTCGGTCGCGTCGCCGTTCTTGGCCCGCAGGTCGATGGCCTCGGCACGGAACTCGTTGGCCAGCCCGTGGCCAGGGATCGCCGCGATCGTGGCGTCGAAGTACTTGATCGCCGCGCTGTAGTAGCCGTCATAGAACTTGTCCAGGCCGTGCCGGTAGTTGCGATCGGCCGCGCCCGGACCGGCGTCGACGTCGGCGGAGTCCAGCTGGTCGGTGATGGCCGTCGTCGGCAGAATGGCCAGTTTCGGGCCACCGGCTGGCGTCGTACCGCCTTCGGTACTGGCCCCCACCAGGCCAACAACCCGACCCTGGCGATCGACGACCACGCCGCCGCTCAACTCGCCGACTTCGATGCCGCCGCCCAGGTTGCCCTCGGTCACCGACGGAAGAAGGGCACTACTGGTTCGGCTCGACGCCGGGTAGCCGATCAGCACTACCGACGTGCCCGCCGAGGGTGCGGAGGCCACCTCGAGCGCCGGCTGCCGCCCCTCGGTGACCTGCAGGATCGCGACATCTCCGGCGTTACGTGCGGTCAGGCTGACGACCTTCGCCAGCATCGCGTCGTCGGCACTGGCCGGAACTACCGCCGGGCCGGACTGTACGAAAATGTCGCGGATTACCGGGCTCTTGGCCTTGGCTCCCTCGAGTGCGGTGGTGGCGGCGAGCTTCTTCCGGCCCTTGTCCATGGTGCTGATCCGCCCGGCGGCGGCGAGTTCGTCGATGACCTTGGCATGGAATAGGGGCAAGACGCCGTCCTTACCCGGATCGACGCAGTGCGCCGGGGCGACGATTGTGCCGTCGGGTGCCGCGAAGAAGCCGCTGCAGCGGGTTGTGAGCTCGTAGCCGGTGCGGCCGCCGAACACCTCGCCGGTCTTGGTGTCGCGCACCCAGCCACGCCAGTGCACCTCGATGTAGACCACGGACGGCTGGGCGACCGCGGCGGCGTGGTTGGTCGGAGTATCGGCGGCGGCAACACCCGCCGGTGCCAGCGTCGTGGCCACAACCACGGCCGCGGCGCCGGCGAGCCGGCCATACCGGCGGCTCATCAGTACACCCCGAATTCGTCGGTCCGCACCCAGGTCACCGTGCCGTCGCTGTACTTCTCGGTCATCACATTGCCGGTGCACTTGATCGTGGTGTAGCCACCGCGCTCCTTGGTCTCGTGGTCGGTGCTCGTGTCGCTCTGCGAGCCGAACTTCGCCACGATGGTCCGGCTCACTTTGGTGTACTTGTAGTCGAGCGTCTTGTCGGTCGCGGTCCACTTGAACTGCTCGGACCCGTTGATCTTCGTACTCAACCCAACGCCCTGATAGGTGCCGGTCGAGACGTAGTTCTTGTAGGTCGCGCTGCCCTTGCCGTCAGGCCGGAGCACCATCACGATGCCGCCACGTGAGCTGAACGGAATCCTGGTGCTCACATCGGAGAAGAACTGGATCTTGAAACTGTCCTTCTGCAACTTCCACGACCCGACGACGCACAGCGGATAGCTCTTGATACCGGAGCGGGATGAGTCGGACGACTCTTCCGCCGCCGGAGTCGCAGACGTGGTCTGTAGGCCATCGGACACGGACTCCGGCGAGGCCTTGGCGCGGGCCTGGGCACTCGCGGCCAGTGCGACGCTGGCGACCAGCGCAACCACCACGATGCCGATGATGCCGACGCGCGAGGAAGTGATCGACCGGCGAGGCGGCGGTGACGGCGGTGGAGGCGGTGGTGGTGGCGGTGTGCCGGTGAGGTCCGTGGGCGGAGCGGATGCCGGCTCCGCGGCGGATTCAGTTGGTTCGCGTGACAAATCGGATGAGTCATCCGAGATCGGTAAATCGGCCATCATTCCCCCGTGAATGTGTATGCCGCGCGCGCGATCTAACCAGGCAATCCGTGGTCGGGTCAAGGAGATGCCAGTCGGCGACCATTACCGAGGTCCTGCCTCGCATTGGAAAGTGACCGATCAGCCCGGAAGCGTGCTGCCGGGGAAGCTCCGGCTGGGGTGGATGTCATAGGTGAAGATGCCCGCCCGGACGCCGGGATCGTTCGCCATGATCCGGTCGACATCCTCGGGAGTCGTGTCGAAGATGCCGACGCCGGTGACCCCGCTTTCGTCCAGTACCGGGCACACGATCGGCATGAGTCCGGCAGCACGAAGTGCGAAGTTGCGCTTGCCGTGTGCCCAGATGGTGCTCGCGACCTCCGGGTCACGATCCGCACCCGGCGCCAAGAACTTGGGGCCGGCCTTGAGCACTACCACGGTGTATGACTTGGTTCTCGTCAGGGCGTCTTGAAGCATCTCGTCGGTTACGTCCGGGAGCTGGCTATCGTCGGTGAAATCCATTGCCTGCCTCCTCTGGCTTGAGGGCATCGGCGAATCGCCGGACACCGCGCTGCGGAGCAATTCTCCGCCGCCGACCGTCCTGATTAGACGGCGGTACTGCGGCTCGCCTAGCCTCTGCGAATGGCACGCGGTGAGCGGGGCGTGACGCCGCAGAGCGAAGACTTCTCCGCCTGGTACAACGAGCTGGTCATCAAGGCCGAGTTGGTCGAACGCGGTCCGGCCAAGGGCACGATGATCATACGGCCGTACGGTTACCGGATCTGGGAGTTCATCCAGAGCGAGCTTGACGCGCGGATCAAGGAGACCGGGCACCAGAACGCCTACTTCCCGCTGTTCATCCCGGAGAGTTACCTGCGGCGCGAGGCCGAGCATGTCGAGGGCTTCGCGCCCGAGCTCGCCGTCGTTACGCACGCCGGGGGTAAGGAGCTCGAGGAGCCCCTGGTCGTCCGGCCGACGTCCGAGACGATCATCGGCGAGATGATGGCGAAGTGGATCAGCTCGTATCGGGACCTGCCGCTGCTGCTGAATCAGTGGGCCAACATCGTGCGCTGGGAGCTGCGCCCCCGGATGTTCCTGCGGACTACCGAGTTTCTCTGGCAGGAGGGTCACACCGCGCACGTCGACGAGGACGACGCGATGCGCGAGACCATGCTGGCGCTTGATTTCTATACCGAAGTAGCGCAGGACGCCGCGGCAATCCCGGTGGTGCCCGGCGAGAAGACCGCGGGGGAGCGCTTCGCCGGCGCGGTCCGCACGTACTCGCTCGAAGCGATGATGCGCGACGGGCGCGCGCTGCAAGCGGGCACGTCGCACTACCTGGGAACGAACTTCGCCAAGGCGTTCGATATCCAGTTCACCTCCGAAGCCGGCAAGCTGGAGTTCTGCCACACCACGTCCTGGGGGATGAGCACCCGGATGATCGGCGGCGTGGTCATGACCCATGGCGACGACAAGGGCCTCGTGCTCCCGCCCAGGATCGCGCCCTATCAGGTGGTCATTGTGCCGATCGGCCGGGATGTGGACGCGGAGCGGGCCACCGCCGCGGCTCGGGAGCTGGCCGGCCGGCTGCGGGCGGCGGGCCTGCGTCCGCATGTCGACGAGCGAGCCAACCTGTCGCCCGGGTTCAAGTTCAACGACTGGGAGATGCGCGGCGTCCCGGTCCGGCTCGAGTTGGGAGCTCGCGAGCTGGCGGCGGGAACGGTGGTGTTGGCGCTGCGCCTGGGCGAGGGCAAGCAGACGATCCCGCTGGAGACCGCGCCGGAGCAGATCGCGCGAGTTCTCGAGGACTTCCAGGCGTTCCTGTTCCGCCGGGCGAGCGAGTTCCGCGAGTCGATGACGCGTTCCGTCGACAGCTGGGCCGAGTTCGCCGAGGTGGTCGCCGTCGGTTGGGCACGCGCGTTCCACTGCGGCCTGCCGGAGTGTGAGGACGAGATCAAGGCGCTGACGACCGCGACGCCGCGCTGCATTCCGCTGGAGGGCGAGCCGGAGACCGGGACCTGCATCCGGTGCGACCGCCCGTCGGCCTACGGCAAACGGATCTTGTTCGGCCGCTCGTACTGATCGCCACCTGATCGCATCCTGATCGCGACCGATCGAGAACGCGTGGGATAGGTACCATCGGAGCGTGCCGCCTGGTCGTTCGGCGAAGTCCTCGCCCCCGCAGGAGCTGCGGTTTTGCCGGTCATCCGACGGTGTGCGGATCGCCTACGCCCGGCACGGCTCGGGGCCGCCGCTGGTGATCGCTACTTGCTGGCTGAGTCATCTGCAGTACGACTGGCAGAGCCCGGTCTGGCGGCATTTCCTCAGCGACCTCGGCGAGATCGCCACCGTCGTGCGCTATGACGAACGGGGTCACGGGCTGTCCGACTGGGATGTCACCGACTTCAGCCTCGAGGCGCGGATCGCGGACATCGAGGCGGTAGTCGACGACGCCGGGCTGGATCGGTTCGCATTGATGGCGATGTCGCAGGGTGGCCCACCCTCGATCGCCTACGCCGTGCGGCACCCCGAGCGGATCTCACGGTTGATCTTCTACGGCAGCTATGCCGCAGCGTTCCGTGATCCGACGCCGGAGGATATCGAGCTCGACGAGACGTTCGAACGGTTGATCAAGGTGGGGTGGGCTCGCCCGGATTCGGCATTCCGGCGGGTGTTCACCTCCCTGATGATCCCGGGCGCAACCGAGGAGCAGATGCGCTGGCTCGACGAGCTCCAGCGGGTGGCGGTATCGGCCGAGACCGCGTTGGTTTCCCGCCGGCAACGCAAGCGAGCCGACGTGATCGATCTGCTGCCGCAACTGGGCGCGCCGACACTGGTGCTGCACTCCCGGCACGACCGCATGAACGACTTCGAAGGCAGCCGCTTTCTCGCGTCCATGGTTGACGGCGCCCGCCTGGTGGTGCTGGAG
>DATFRM010000172.1:0-5248 GCA_035263265.1 Actinomycetes bacterium | reverse complement strand
CCGCGCGACAGTGGTCCCAGGACGCCGTAGACGAAGCCGTCGAAGCCTCGTCTGGCCTGCCGTCTCTGCTTGACCAGCTCACCAGAGTGCTGCTCAGCCAACTGACGCCGGACCAGCGCAATGCGCTCGAAGTCGCAGCGACCATCGGCTACTGGCATCCGCAGATGAGCACCCACCCGATCGCGGTCGAGCAGCTTCGGCCCTGGGTAGTGCCGCTCGAGCAGCAATGGGGCTGGGTGCGCCCGATCTGGATGCCCACCCTTCGCCGGGAACTGGCCCGGCCGGTCGGCTCCGGACAATCTTCGTCCGGCCATCAGCCGGCTGCCGGCCTGGTAGCCGTGCCTTCAGGGCCCGAGGCGACCCGAACTCCGCCCACCGCGCGAACGGGGACGCGCCGTGGCCTACTCGAGGCGCGTCTGCTGGGCTCCCTCGAGGTACGGGTCGACGGTTCGCCGGTTTTGTCCTGGAACGGCCCGCGCGGTACCACCGTGCTTCGCTATTTGCTTTCCCGCCGGCGGCACGCTTGCACCAGGGACGAACTGCTTGAAGAGTTCTGGCCCGATGTCCCGACCACCGCTGCGCGTAACCGGCTGCAGGTAGCCGTCAGTGGCCTGCGCCGAGCATTCCTTGACGTGACGCCGCTCAACGTCGTGGAGTACGCCGACGGCGGGTACCGGATCAACCCGGATTTTCAGATCGAGGTCGACGCCGAGAGCTTTGAACGAACACTGCGCGCGGCGGCCGCTGCCGAGCGGTCGAACGATCGAGAGGCGGCCAGGACGGCATACCGTCAGGCGGTCGCGCTCTACCGGGGCGATTTCGCGGCCGATGCACCGTTTGAGCAATGGACCTTGCTGCCAAGAGAGGGTCTGCGAATCAAGCTGGTCGATGCCCTGGATCGGCTGAGCCGCATCGAGCTGGCCGAACGCCGAATCGACGACTGCATCGCTACCGCGCACCGCATGCTCGACGTCGACCCGTGCCGTGAGGACGCGCACCGCTTGCTGATGCGTTGCTACGCCAACCAGGGGCGGATGTATCAGGCGCTGCGCCAGTACGAGTTCTGCCAGCGGATCCTTCGAGCCACCATCGATGCCAGCCCGGCACGCGACACCACGGCGCTGTACCACGCGATCCGCAGCTCCGCCTAAGACGCCGCCGAATCGAGTAGCTGATCAAGAGGGACACCGAGGACCAAGCCCCGGTGTCCCCCCTCCCCCCGGCTAGGCGAGCGCCAACTCCGGTGGCTTACTGGTCGGCGCAGGCAGATTCACCTCGAGCCGCAGCTGCAGGCGATGGATACCTGAGGGCAGTTGCACCCCGGGGAATTCCAACGCGACCTCGCGCGCCGCTGAACCGGTCCCGGTATGACTGGCCACCGTGGTCCACCCCTCGCCGTTCCCAGTCCCAAGCCGGCGCGCGGCAAGAGTGGCCCGATAACCGAAATTACCCTTGGCCGCGCGGGTATTGGTGATCACCAGGTTGATGTCACGGCTCGCGCCGCCGATCGCCTTGCCGGCGTCCAGGACGACGAGGTGGTCCGAGGACGGCGGCTTCCTGGCCGCCGTATTCGGCCGGCGACGCGAGGAGGCCTCGTCGCCGCGCGTGGACGTCTCGGGCATGGCCTCATCGTGCGTGGCCTTCTCGAGCGAGGGGGCGGCAAGCTGGACCCTGGAGTGCTCGTGAACGAAGTTGGCGAACTCCCCGGGACTCCAACCGGCCCAGGCCTGCTCGGTCATGGTGCGGACGTGCGTCACCTCGGAGCGCTGCGGCACGCCATCGGCCGTGAGCGCTATCCGCAGCAAGAACGACTCGAGGCGTTCACCGCCCGGTAGGCGAAGCGCGGAATCCCCGTCCTCCGCCTCGGCACGCCGTGCCGCGACGGCGCTGGCCACGTCCCGCGGGGTGTCCCCCTCACGGACGGCTGCCAGTGCAGTCGCGGCTACGGCTAGCGCTTCCCAGGTGTAGATACCGGTCTCGTGTAGCCGGGCCTCGGTGGCCGGACCGATGCCCTTCAGATCACGGAAACTCGCGAGCGAGTGGCCCATCTGAATGCACCTCCGAACGGACCGCGCCCCGGGATTACTCCGGGTCCTCCACCTGGATGATCGGGCCCTCGCTGAAGCCGGTCATGTCGAAGCCGGGGCTCCCCAGCGTGCTGTCGAGGAACACCGAGACCACCAGCTTGTAGATACCGCTGGTGTTGCTGCCCGGGTCGCCCTCGTCCAGGGTGTTCGGCGGAACGTTGAGCTGGACCGCGTAGTCCGCGCGGGCCGGGTCAGCCGCCACGCTGTCGTCGCGAGCCAGCAGGATCTCCGGACCACCGCCGAGCGACTCGGCGAACACCTGGACGTTCCAGTTGCCGCCGAGTGCGGCAAGCCAGAGCGGCCGGAGCAGGCCGGTGATCGACCATTCCACGTTGATCTGGAACGCGTCGTTGCGGTTCAGCACGTGATTGCCGACCTCGAAGGGCGGGAACGTGCCGGCCGGGTCCCGGACCACCACGGTGGTGATGTTGCCCTCGATGAGGCCGGGAATGTTGGGGTCGAACTGCTGCATGGCTACTCCCTCGTATGCCGGGCGGCCCAGGGCGGGTCCGCCTCACAACGAGAGTGCCGAGCAGCGCTGAGCGCCCGGCCATAGTGCCGCTGAGTGGCCGCGCTCAGCCTTTGCTAAGCGGGAAAGGAAGGTGAGTCGCCTACTCCGGCCGAGATCTCCAGACCGGGCGTGCCTCCATAGTGCAGAGCGAAGAAGTCGCCCCGATCCAGTATGATCAGCCCGCCCGATCGCTTGATCACCAAGCGACGACCGCAGCCTTCGTGCGGGCAGACGAACAGCTGCTCCGCCCCGTTGTCCCCCTCGAGAATCATCTGGTGCCGGGGATTCATGCTCACCTCTCAGGTCATCGGCACGTCATCGCTGCCGGCTGACTGCCGATAACTCAAGATCAATTAGTACCCACTCAATTCATTCCCAATCGGCGGGCACTCAGGCGAGACGCGCTCTAGAAGAGCGCGGTCACGTAGCGCAGGTTCAGCTCCGGCTCGACGTAGCCGTTTGCTCGCTGCCGGCGGGGCAGCGTGACCTCAACTTCCTTGAGTGGTTCGTACGGGATCTGGCTGAGGAGATGGCTGATGATGTTGAGCCGACCCCGCTTCTTGTCATCGGTCCGGGCGACGAACCAGGGAGCCCAGGCGGTGTCGCTCGCCTTGAACATCTCGTCCCTGGCGCGCGAGTAGTCGTACCAGCGGCTGTAGGACTTGAGGTCCATGTCCGACAGCTTCCAGACCTTGCGCGGGTCGGCAATCCGGCTCTTCAGCCGTCGAGTCTGCTCGTCGGGACCGACTTCGAGCCAGTACTTCACCAGCAGAATCCCGGAGTCGACCATGGCCTTCTCGACGTCTGGCACCTGATCCAGAAACCGCTCGGTCTCCTCCGGCGTGCAGAAGCCCATCACCCGCTCAACGCCGGCGCGGTTATACCAGCTGCGGTCGAAGATGACGACCTCGCCGGCCGCCGGGAAGTGGGTGATGTAGCGCTGGATGTACATCTGCGACTTCTCGCGGTCAGATGGGGCCGGAAGCGCGACCACCCGGAATATCCGTGGACTCACCCGCTCGGTAATCCGGCGGATCGTGCCGCCCTTCCCTGCCGTGTCCCGGCCCTCGAACACGACGCAGATCTTGGCTCCGGTCGACTTGACCCACTCCTGCATCGCGACCAGTTCTCCGTGCAGCCGCCGCATCTCCAGCTCGTACTCCTTGCGCCCCAGGGGCGGGGGCGGGTCGGCCGCGTCGTTCAGCACGACCACGGACGAAGGCGCCGAGGACGGATTGTGCTGCTTCTCCTTTGTCGCCTTCTTCGCCTTCTTGGCCATGTCTTAGCTCCAGGATTCCCGCACTGTCGACGTCGTGACTTCCCCGTCACCCTGGATCCACGCTACTCAACAAGCAAGTGGCCGCAGCAGGCACAACCCTCGGACGACACAATGCGGCCGGATGGGCCAACCGCACACGTCAGACCCGGCGTAGGACATGCAGCAGATACTCCTTGCGGTCCAGCGGGTTGTGGTCGGTCCGGGGCCGGGTCGGCGGCTCGCCACGGATCGGCTGGTAGTGGTCGAACGCGCTCTCCAGCACGCCCTCGCCGCTGGTCAGCGACGGCAGCGCCAGCTCGAGGTCGTGCACCCGTCCGGCCGGGATGTCGCCCTCGATCACGTATGCCGAACCGTGCACGGTCGATGCGTGCGGCACGGCCTGCAGTTGCGCCAGCACCGGCAGCACGGTGCCCAGCAGCTCGGACGGGATCTCCAGCCGGAACCGGTGCATCGGCTCGTACACCGTCGTACCGGCCTGTCGCAGCGCGCGCACAAGGACCAGTGGCACCAGGTTGCGGAAGTCCCCGGCGGTGGTGGAGATGCTCGCGTCGAACGACTGCCCGCGCTTGCCCTGCGGCGGGATGTACCCGGAGTCGGTCAGCGTGACCATGCAGTCGATCACTTCCCAGCCGAGCAGGCCCTGCCGCAGCGCTGTCCGAACGGTCTGCTCGACCGCCTTGATGAATGGCAGCGGCAGCGCCCCGAGCTGGATGCCGAGCCGGAACTCCACGCCGGACCCGATCGGAGCGGGCTCCAGGCGAAGCCCGACGCCCGCGTTGAACGGGTTGTCCGGGTCGTCCAGGCTCTCGACCGCCGCACCGGTGCCGACCGGCCGCTCCACGCAGATCGTGGTGGTCTCCCGGAACGTCACCTCCACACCGAACTCGTCGGCCAGCGTCGCCTGGATCACCTCCTTCTGCACTTCGCCATACAGCGAGACGTAGATCTCCTGCCGGATGTCGTCCTGCCGCAGGTTGATCAGCGGATCCTGCTCGGCGAGCTGGGCCAGGGCAACGTGCAGCGCGCCTTTGTCCGCGCGCCGATCCGGCATGACCACCGTCTCCAGACTCGGCGGAGCGAAGTAGTGGCCGTTCGCGGCGGCGCGCGACAGGCCGATCGGGTCGCCGATCTGGACCTCGCCCAAGCCCCACAGCTTGGCGATCTCCCCAGCAACGACCGACTCGCGACGAACAGCGGCACCGCGGTCGAACACCCGAATCGCGGTGATCTTCTGTGCGCGTTCGCCGCGGAGCAGCAGCCGGTCGCGAGTGTGGATGGTGCCGGAGAACATCCGGGCGTAGGCGATCTTCTCCCCTGCGGGACCGCGCTCGACCTTGAACACCGTCGCCGAGGTCGGACCGTCGGCCTCGC
>DATFRM010000171.1:0-7733 GCA_035263265.1 Actinomycetes bacterium | reverse complement strand
GTGTTCGGCCTCGCTGCGTGCCTCGGCGAGTTTGCGGTCGGCTTCGGCGGTCGCGGTGGCCAGTCGGCTCTCGGCGTCGGCACGCATCGCTCCGACCCGTGCGCTGATCTCAGCCTCGTACTCGGCGAGCTGCCGCTCGGCTTCCTGCCGGCGCTCGGCCAGCTCGCGGGCGGCCTCCTCGATCACGGTGGCCCGCTGCCGATCAGCTTCGGAGCGCAACTCGGCGGCCTGTTCGCGAAGCTCGGCCGCCGCCCTGGCCGCCTCGGACTGCGTTCGCTCGGCCTCAGTCGTGGCCTCGGCCAGCAGCCGGTCGACCTCGGCGCGCTGCTCGGCGAGGTGCGACTCGGTCTGCGTCTGCAGCTGTTTGATCTCGCTGCGAGCCTCCGAGCGCATTCGCTCGGCCTCTTCCTCGGCCTCCCGCAACAGGCGTTCGATCCTGGTCCCCACGGATGTCGCCGGACGGTCGACCTGCGCCAACCGCTGGTTGGCGGTCGCGAGCTCCGCGGTGGTACTGGCCAGCTCGGCCTTGGCGGCGGCCAGCTCGGCACCTGCCTCGTCCAGCCTGGCCCGCACGGCGGCGGCCTGCGAGCGGGCCATCTCGAGATCGGCGCGGGTCTCCACGAAATCCCTGGTCTGCTCGTCGAAGCGCGCCTGGGTCTGTGCCAGCCGCTCCAGCGCGCCGGTGAGCTCGCCCCGGACCGTGGCCAGCTGTTCGTGCTGCTCGAGGCGCCCGTCACCTGCTGCCGACAACTCGGTGCGCAGCCGCTCGACCTCCACCTTGGCATCGGCCAGGCTCTGCCGGGTCAGGTCCAACTCGTGCCGGGCCAGATCGAACTCGCGCCGGCCCACGGCCAGATCCTCCGCGCGAGCAGCCAGCTCGTGCCGAGAGTGCTCTAGCTCGGTTTCGGATGCCTTCAGCCGCGATCGAGTGTCCTCCAGCGCCCGGACAGCCTCGTCCAGCCGGAACATCACCGCGTCGTCCGGCCGTGCCGAGCCGGATTCCAGCAGCTTGTCCTGTGCCGCGGTCAGCTGGGCCCGGACGCTGGCCAACTCGGTCCGGGTCCGGTCGAGCTCGATTCGGGTGTGCTGGAGCTCACCGGGCGCGGTGTCCTCGGCGGCTCGCTGCCGGGCTCGGTCGAGCTCGTGCCGGAGCCGCTCGGACTCGGCGCCGAGGGTCTTCACGTCATTCTCGGCCACTTGTAGCCGGGCTCGCAGCTCGGCCAGATCTCCAGCACCGGCCTTCAGCTTCTGCTCAGCGGCTGCCAGCTGCTTGGTCGTCGCGTCCAGCTCGTCCTTGATGGGACCGGAATCTTCTGGGCCGAGTCCAATCTGGTTGCGGATCTCGGACATCTTGCGATGCGAATCCCGAAGATCGCGGTACGCCCGGTCCAGTTGGGCGGAGACCGACTTGAGGTTGATCACTGCATGGTCTCGCTCGGCCATCGCGGTGGCCAGGTCATCTTCGACGCGCGTCAAGTAGGCGTCGACCTGGGCGCGGTCGTAGCCGCGCAGCACAATGTCGAAGCCCTCGAACTGAGGGGGCATCGCGTCATCTGGCTCGATGACGCCTGCCCAGGACTCGTGGCCCATGACGGACGATTTTTCCAGATATACCGCGGTGATGGGCTAGCGGTTGCGCAGATCAGGTCTCGAGCGACCGGACCTGTCCGTCGACGCGGGTGGCTGCGGATCGGCCGGTTCGACCAGTTCGATCAGCACGCCACCGGCGTCCTTGGGGTGGATGAAGTTCACCCGTGATCCGGCGGTACCCCGCCTGGGCCGTTCGTAGAGCAGCCGCAGCCCTCGGCTTCGCAGCGTCCCGCACGCAGCATCGATGTCCGCGACCACGTACGCGACCTGCTGGACACCTTCGCCGCGGTTGGCCAAGAACTTCGCGATTGGGGAGTCTTCGGTCAAGGGCCCCAGCAACTGGACAAATGAACCGGACTCGCCAACTGCCAGCATCGCCTCGCGCACGCCCTGCTCCTCGTTGATCTCTTCGTGTACGAGCTCGAGATCGAACGTCCTGCGGTAGAACGCGATCGCGTCGTCCAGGTCCCGGACGGCGATACCGACATGATCGATGCGGGTGAACACAGCTCCTAGCTTCGGTCGAACTCCGCAACGACGGTAGTCCCCGATTGGCGCGGAGGTAACCGAACTCGGGGCTCCGATGGGCGGCGACGTGTGACGCCGGCTTGCCGGAGCGGAGATATCGTGTCATCAAGTCGTCCGCATAACCCCTGCATGGAGGCGCCGCCATGGCCGCTAGCTCTGTGATCGTCGCCGGTGCCCGCACCCCGATGGGTCGCCTACTCGGCTCGCTGAAGGACTTCTCCGGAGCCGATCTGGGTGGCGTAGCCATCAGGGCAGCGCTCGAGCGCGCCGGAGTAGCGCCGGACCAGGTCGACTACGTGATCATGGGCCAGGTGCTGCAGGCCGGAGCCGGTCAGCTACCGGCCCGCCAGGCCGCGGTCGCCGCCGGTATCCCGATGGGAGTTCCGTCGATCACGATCAACAAGGTCTGCCTCTCCGGCTTGAACGCGATTGCGCTGGCCGATCAGCTCATCCGGGCGGGCGAGGTGGAGGTCGTGGTCGCCGGCGGGATGGAGTCGATGACCAACGCTCCGCACCTGCTGCCGAAGTCCCGCAGCGGATACAAGTACGGCTCGATCGAGCTGCTGGACGCGATGGCGTACGACGGCTTGACCGATGCGTTCGACAAGATCGCCATGGGTGAGTCCACCGAGCACTACAACGCCAAGCTCGGTATCTCCCGGGAGGAGCAGGACGCGTTCTCGGCCCGCTCGCACCAGCGCGCAGCCGAGGCGCAGAAGAACGGCACGTTCGATGACGAGGTCGTCCCGGTCGAGATCCCGCAGCGCAAGGGCGACCCCATCCTGTTCACCGAGGACGAGGGCATCCGCGCAGACACCACGGCTGAGAGCCTGGGCAAGCTGCGCCCGGCGTTCAGCAAGGACGGCACGATCACAGCCGGCAGCTCCTCCCAGATCTCGGACGGCGCGGCCGCGGTTGTGGTGATGAGCAAGGCCAAGGCCGAGCAGCTTGGGCTGACCTGGCTGGCCGAGATCGGTGCGCACGGCAGCGTGGCCGGGCCGGACAACTCACTGCAGTCGCAGCCGGCGAACGCGATCAAGGCGGCGCTGGCCAAGGAGGGCATCGACACCGCCGACTTGGATCTCGTCGAGATCAACGAGGCGTTCGCCTCGGTGGCGATCCAGTCGATGCGGGAGCTCGGGCTGGCCACTGACAAGGTCAATGTCAACGGCGGGGCGATCGCGCTCGGACACCCGATCGGCGCTTCCGGCGCCCGGATCGCGCTGAGCCTCGCGCACGAGCTGCGGCGTCGCGGCGGCGGGGTCGGGGTGGCGGCCCTCTGCGGTGGCGGCGGCCAGGGCGACGCGCTGGTGCTGCGGGTCCCGCCGGCGACAGGCTGATCGGCCGGCATGGCTGGGCAGGCCACCGGTGGTGACCGGACCTCCGGTGGTGACCGGACCTCCGGCGGTGACCGGACCTCCGGCGATGGGCGCGCCCCCGCGGGCGTGGACGTCGCCGACCTGGTCGAGCGGGCCCGCAAGGGGCAACCTCGGGCGGTCGGCCGGCTGATCTCGCTGGTCGAGGACGCCTCGCCAGTGCTGCGCGAGGTGATGGCCGCGCTGGTCGGGCACACCGGCGGCGGCTACGTGATCGGCATCACCGGGGCGCCCGGGGTCGGCAAGTCGACGTCGACTTCCGCCCTGGTCACCGGCTTTCGCCGGCTAGGCAAGCGGGTGGGGGTGCTGGCCGTCGATCCGTCCTCGCCGTTCTCCGGCGGCGCGTTGCTCGGCGACCGGGTTCGGATGCAGGAGCACGCGACAGACCCGGACGTGTACATCCGCTCGATGGCGTCACGCGGGCACCTCGGTGGGCTGGCATGGGCCACTCCGCAGGCGTTGCGGGTGCTCGATGCCGCGGGGTTTGACGTGATCCTGGTCGAGACCGTCGGCGTCGGGCAGTCCGAGGTGGAGATCGCCGGGCTGGCCGACACCACGGTCGTACTGCTCGCGCCCGGCATGGGTGACGGGATCCAGGCGGCCAAGGCCGGGATCCTGGAGATCGGCGACGTGTACGCGGTGAACAAGGCCGACCGGGATGGCGCCGATGCAACCGTCCGGGAGCTCGGAAACATGCTCGCGCTTGGCGCGCGGCGGGGGCCGGGCGACTGGCGGCCACCCATAGTGCGGACCGTCGCGGTTCGCGGTGAGGGCGTGGACGAGCTGATCGAGGCTCTGGAGAAGCACCAATCCTGGCTGGCCGGGACGGGCGAGCTCGATCGCCGTCGGCGCCGTCGGGTGTGCGACGAGATCGAGGCGATCGCGGTCACCGCATTGCGCGAACGGATCGGCGACCTGCATGGCGATCAGCGATTGGACGTCCTGGCCGGACGGGTGCTCGAGGGTGAACTTGACCCCTACCATGCAGCCGACGAACTGGTCGAGAACCTGTCTGAGCTGGCGGCACCCGACGGATAGGGGCTCTGTTCGCGGCGTCGCCGGCCGTCAGGGGCGCTAGCATCACGCCTCGGTAACAATTTCGGAACGCACCGAGGGACAGGGCAGCGATGCGCCGGGCACGAAAGATCGCCGGGGGCTTGGCCGTAGGGCTAGGGGTGCTGATCGCGCTCGTCGGCGCGGCTGTCGCCGCGTTCGTGGGACCGGACGACACCGTCACCTCGGAACCGGCGCGAATCGCTACCGACACGGCCGCAGCCGTGGTGACCAACGAGCTGTTCCGATTCGTCGGGCCTACCGTGCATCTGACCGTCACCGGCCACGATGACGCCGCGGTCTTCGCCGGGGTAGGGCACGCGGATGACGTGGCCGATTTCCTCGACGGCACCGCGCACGAGATCATCCGGGTCACCTCGCTGCCGTTCACGCCAAAGCAGGAGACCGGACCGGGCAAGCCGGGTCGATTGCCGCGGCCTGCTTCGGCCGGACTATGGGTGGCCAGCATCCAGGGCAAGGGCTCGCAGGAGATGATCTGGCCGTCCACTGACGGTGACTGGCGGGTCGTGTTGATGCGCGCCGATGGAGCCGAGGGGTTCGACGGGACGGTGACGGTCGCGTTCGAGGTGCCGCAGTTGTTCATTGGAGCGCTTACCGCGGTGATTTCGGGTCTGGCCGCGATCGTCGGCGGATTCCTGCTCATGCGCCGCCGCCGGAACCAGCCGGTCGAACTGCCCCAGCAGCGGGTACCGGAGCCCGAGCCGTGGTACCCGCCGGCGGACAGTACATACGAGCGGCCATCCGGGCAGCGCCAGCCGGGGGACTGGTGACACTGCGCACTCGCGTCCACCCTGCTGCCCGCGCCCTGCTCGCCGTCGTGGTGGGCGCGGTGGCCAGCGGTTGTGGTCTCCCAGTGCGCGACAATGGCGGCGAGCCACTCTCGCCCCGGCCGGCCGTGCACGCCGCGGCGGTCGGCGGCATCGTGGACCGCTATGTCCAGGTCAGCAATGCGGCCAGCGCGGGCCGGAACATCACGCTGCTGCGCTCCGCGGAGATGGGCGCGAGCCTGGCCATCGATATCGCGATCTACCGGGCCGACCGCGCGCTTGATCCGAGCGACAGAACCCGGGCAAAGCCGATCACCTACCAGCAGGAAGCGTCCTTCGTGCCGCGGCTGGCGGGCTACCCGCGGTGGTTCGCGATCCAGGCGAAACCCTCCTACCCGCGGGCGAATTCCGCGTTGCTGGTCTTCGTCCAGCGGCGCGCTACCGAGCCGTGGTTGCAGTCTGCGTTGATCGACCTCGGCGCCGCAAACGCGATGCCGAAGCTGGCGTACGACGGTCACGGCAACGCGATTGCGGTTCCGGTCGACGAGAAGGCCGATCTGCTGGCGGCGCCGAGCGCTGTGGCCGCCGCGCATGCCGGGTACCTCACCAGCGGGGATCGGCCCGACTCCGGCCCGAGGCTTGCGGCTGACCCGTGGACCACCGAGCTGATCGATGCTGCCCGGACCGACGCGAAGCAGTTCTCGTTCGCGCGGGTCAGTAATCGCTACCAGCCCACGAACCAGCTGATGTATGCATTCCAGACGGCTGACGGGGGCGCGGTCGTGGTGTACGCGATGAAGCGCTCGTTCGACGCAGAGCTGGGGTCCGGAAGCTCGGTCTGGCGGCTGGCGGGCATGTTCGGGGCGCTCGCCGGCACCGACGCGTTGCGGACCAGGACCTTGCACGTGGAGTGGCGCTATCAATGGCTGGTGCAGGTGCCGCCGGCCGGGGATGAATCCGCTGAGGTCCGGGTGATCGGGCGCTCCGGCGGCCTGACCGAGGTCTCTCGCAGCGACTGACGGGTTACCCTGAATGTGACACGAACCACGAGATCGTGTCGGGTTCCGTCACATGTCGTCGACCCGGGAGACCCGTCGTGGAAGCCAACGAGATCGAGACCGGACGCCGGCGCTGGCGGGAGCGGTACGCCGCATCCCGGGTCCGGGAGGCCGACTTCACCACCGTGTCCGGCACCGAGGTCGATCCGGTGTACGGGCCGCCCGACGGATCCGAGGTCCCTGGGTTCGAGCGGATCGGCTGGCCGGGGGAGTACCCGTTCACTCGTGGCCTCTATCCGACCGGCTACCGCGGGCGGGCCTGGACGATCCGTCAGTTTGCCGGATTCGGTAACGCGGCCCAGACCAACGAGCGCTACAAGATGATCCTTGCGGCCGGTGGCGGTGGGCTCTCGGTCGCGTTCGACATGCCGACGCTGATGGGTCGCGACTCCGACGACCCGCGTTCGCTCGGCGAGGTCGGCCACTGCGGGGTGGCGATCGACTCCGCCCGGGACATGGACGTGCTGTTCTCGGACATCCCGCTGGGCAAGGTCACAACCTCGATGACCATCTCCGGCCCGGCCGTGCCGATCTTCTGCATGTACGTGGTGGCCGCCGAGCGGCAAGGCTTCGATCCGTCGGTGCTCAACGGCACGCTCCAGACCGACATCTTCAAGGAGTACATCGCGCAGAAGGAGTGGCTGTTCGCGCCAGAGCCGCACCTGCGTCTGATCGGCGACCTGATGGAGTACTGCGAGCGGCAGATCCCGGCGTACAAGCCGCTGTCGGTGTCCGGCTACCACATCCGCGAGGCCGGCGCGACCGCCGCCCAGGAGCTTGCGTTCACGCTCGCCGACGGGTTCGGCTACGTCGAGCTCGGGCTGTCCCGCGGACTCGATGTGGATAGCTTCGCGCCCGGTCTGTCGTTCTTCTTCGACGCGCATATCGACTTCTTCGAGGAGATCGCCAAGTTCCGGGCGGCCCGCCGAATCTGGGCTCGGTGGCTGCGCGACAGGTACGGCGCGACTAGCGAGAAGGCGCTGTGGTTGAAGTTCCACACGCAGACCGCGGGTGTCTCGCTCACCGCGCAGCAGCCGGTGAACAACGTGGTGCGTACCGCGGTCGAGGCACTGTCCGCTGTGCTCGGTGGCACGAACTCCTTGCACACCAACGCGCTGGACGAGACCCTGGCGCTGCCGACCGATGAGACCGCCGAGATCGCACTGCGCACCCAGCAGGTGCTCATGGAGGAGACCGGGGTGGTCAACGTGGCCGACCCGCTGGGCGGCTCGTGGTACGTGGAGGCGCTGACCGACCGGATCGAGGCCGAGGCGGAGGCCATCTTCGAACGGATCCTGGCGATGAGCAACGACGCCAAGAACCCGATGACCGGCGGCATC
>DATFRM010000170.1:0-2713 GCA_035263265.1 Actinomycetes bacterium | reverse complement strand
CCCAGCGCTCCAGCCCGATCGCGAACCCTCCGTGCGGCGGCATGCCGTGCCGGAACGCGTCCAGGTACCCGGTGAAGTCGGCCGGGTCGTCGCCGCGTTCGGTGAGCGCCGCCACGTAGTCGTCATACCGGTGCAGCCGCTGCGCACCGGACACCAGTTCGAGCCCGCGGAACAGCAGGTCGAAACCGCGCGAGTAGCCGGGCCGGGCCGGATCCGGATGGGTGTAGAACGCGCGGGCCGCGGTCGGGTACCCCTCGACCAGCACAAACTCGGAGCCGAGCTCCCGTACCGACCACTCGCACAGCCAGCGCTCGTGCCCGGGCGCCAGGTCGGGCTCGGCCGAGAGGTCCTCGCCCAGACCCGTTCCGACAAGCTCCAGCGCCTCGGCAAAGTGCAGCGTCGGGATCTGTGGCGGCACCTCGGGCAGCGTCAGGTCGAGCAGCTCGACCGCCGCGCCCGCGTGCGCGCGGATCTCCTCGACCATGCCTGCCATCACGTCGCGCAGCACCGCCATGACCGGTCGGTGGTCGTCGACGAAGCCGAGCTCGACGTCGAGCGAGGTGAACGAGGCCAGGTGCCGGGCGGTGTCGTGCGGTTCGGCCCGGAACGCCGGGCCGATCTCGTACACCCGCTCGAACACCCCGACCATGATCTGCTTGTAGAGCTGCGGGCTCTGCGCGAGGTATGCAGGCCGCCCGAAGTAGTCCAGCGCGAATACGTTCGCGCCGCTCTCGGTGGCGGCAGCGACGATCTTCGGGGTATGGATCGCGACGAAGTCCTGCGCGTCCAGCGTCTGCCGGAACCCGCTCACCGCCGCGGCCGCGATCCGATGCACCGCGGCTAGACGCGGATGACGCAACGTCACGTGCGCGGTGTCGAGGATCGTCGGTAGCGACGCGGACAGCACCGGGCGGTGCAGTTCCACTGGCGGCGGTTCCGCGGCCGGCGCGAGTACCTCGATGACCGGGTCGACCACCTCGACCCCGCCAGGGGCCGCCGGGTTGGCCACCGCGGGCCCGTGGATCCGGACCGCGCTCTCCTCTCCGATGCCGGCCAGCGCGGCCCGCGCCGCCTCGTCCCGTACGACGATCTGGGCCAGCCCGGCCCGGTCCCGCAGCACCAGGAACGACACCGCGGCCAACTGCCGGCGGCGATGCACCCAGCCGGCCAGCACGACCTGGCGACCGGCGTGCGCCGCCAAGTCCGTCGACAGGATCCGGTTCATCTGCACCTCCTGGGGTTCATCCCCGGAGGTGCGGGCGATGGGGCTGTCGCTGTGCCACCGCACCTTCGCCGCCGCCATGAGGGCGCCGGCCTCTGATCGCGCTCGGCTCCGAAGTGTCTTCGCCGGGGGCTCGAAGGCCGCCGTCACAGCTGCTGGCGGCTCTCTCGGCTCCGAGATGACCCTGGCTACTTGGCTCCATCCACGCCGATGCGCGCCACCCTAACAGCCGAGTGCCACCGGTTAGGCTGGCGCACATGTGCGGGCGGTATTCGTCGAGCCGGGATCCGGGCGACCTGATCAGCGAGTTCGAGATCGACCAGCCGTTCGAACAGGAGCGCGCGCTGCGGCCGGACTACAACGTCGCGCCGACCAAGCCGATCTACGCCGTGGTCGAGCGGCAGCCCAGGGATGACGACGGCAAGCGGATCGCGGACGCCGAGCCGGTACGCCGGCTCGAGGTAGTCAGCTGGGGTTTGGTTCCGTCCTGGGCCAAGGATCCGAGCATCGGCAACAAGCTGATCAACGCCCGAATGGAAACGGTGGCGGAGAAGCCGGCGTTCCGCCGGGCCTTCGCATCGCGCCGCTGCCTGCTGCCGGCCGACGGCTTCTACGAGTGGTACGGCCAGCGCAAGGGCGGTAAGCAGCCGTACTTCATCCATCCCAAGGACGGCGGCGTGCTGGCGATGGCCGGGCTCTACGAGATCTGGCGCGACTCTACCCGCGATCCCGACGACCCGCGCGCCTGGCTGTGGACCGCCACGGTGCTCACCACCACCGCGCAGGACGATCTCGGGCGGATCCACGACCGGGCGCCGCTGCTGGTCGAACCCGAGCGGTACGCCGAGTGGCTCGACCCGCGGATCAACGACCCGGACAAGCTCCGCGAGATACTCGTGCCGGCCGCACCCGGCCGGCTGGATGCTTATCCGGTCTCCCGCTCGGTCAACGACGTGCGTAACAACGGCCCGCATCTACGGGACCCGATCCCGCCGGATGAGGTCATCGCCGATCCGGATGCGCCCGCCGACGACAAGCTGTTCTAACCGCTGAGGGTCATTCAGGGCGATCGCGCACCGTTGCGACCGGCACCCACTGGGGCGCGATCGGCGCCCGTTTAGACGCCGTTGATCACGCTCTGTTTCCGGCCCTTCACCCGTCCGGGTGACTTTTGACCGCAACTGATCGGCAACCGTCCTCGCGCGAGTAGGCTCCGCTCAGTTACTGGCTGCCTACTTAGCGTGACAACGAGGAGGTTCCGATGCGGAACCCTCGATCCCTAGTCGCGTGCCGCTCGCGCGTGCTCGCCGGCCTCGTTCTCACCGCCGCGGTCGTGCTGACTGCCGGTTGCGGTGCGGAGGGCTTCGCCTTGGATGCCCCCGCCAACGGGAGCGGTAGACGCGGGAACGCCGACGACGGCTCGGTGCGCAACAAGGAGCAGGTGCTCAAGCAGTACCGGAGGTTCTGGCGGGTCACCAGCCATCTGACGGA
>DATFRM010000169.1:0-2044 GCA_035263265.1 Actinomycetes bacterium | reverse complement strand
GGCCAACGGGCACGACCGAGCCTGGCTTGCCGTCGTCGCGGGCAACACCCGGGCGCGCCGGTTCTACGAACGCAACGGCTGGATGGACGAGGGCGGGTTCGAGTACCAAGCAGCGAGCGCCGACGGACCGATTCCGGTCCCGTCCCAGCGCTACGTCAAGCGACTTCGCGACGGGACGGGACCGGCTTAGCAATATCGGCAGCCATCGGTACGAAGCGGTCAGAGCGAGCGCCGCGTCATATCGTCTGGATCCTCGCCGAGATCGGCGTCACTCTCCGGCGGCCGGCTCGAGGCGGTGCCGGGTGGGTACTGCCCCGGACTGGCGCCGGGCATCGACTGGCGCGGAGCTGGAACCGGCCATCTGGGTGCCGGCGCCGCCGGTCGTCGCGACGTCCTCGGCGCCCTGCGCACCGACCCCGAAGTCGTCGCGGATCGTGCCGCGCCACGCGCCGGTCTCGCCGCCGAGATTCTCGATGAAGTCCTTGAACCGCTTTAGATCGGACTCGACCTGCCGGTTCACGATGTTCAGCTTGTTGCCGGCGTGCTCGACGAACCCCTCGGGCTCGTACGCCAGATGCAACCGCACCAGCGTGCGGTCCGGATCGAGCGGCTCAAACTCCACGGCGCCCGCGTTGGTCTTTCCGTCGATGGCGATCCAGGCGATCCGCCGGTCAGGCACCTGCTCCAGGATCGTGGCGTCCCATTCTCGCCGCACACCGGCGATCTCGGCGGCCCAGTGCAGCGTCCGGTCATCGATCTGCCGCACCTCCTCGACGCCGCCCATGAACTTCGGGAACTCCTCGAACTGGGTCCACTGGTTGTATGCCGTACGCGCCGGCACGCTGACCTCGATGGACTTGTCGACCGTGGTGGTCATGTGGTTCGCCTCCTGAGGTGCTAGGCGTCAGGAGTCGAGCCTCGTTACCCAGCACTCCCGCAGCTAACCGACTGTGCTGGTGGATCGGCATCGGTCGGGCACACACTGGCGCGATGACCGACCGCGCCTTTCCGATCATCACCGTTCAGGATCTGCCGGCGACGCGCCGCTTCTACGAACAGCTCGGCTTCACGCAGACCTACCAGTTCCCGCCCGACGGTGAGCCCGGCTACATCGCGATGGAACGCGGCTCCTCCAGCATCGGCATCAGCGGGGACCCGACCCCCGACAGCTTCGGCTACTGGGTGTACGTGGATGACGTCGACGAAACCCTGCAAGCGCTGACCGCATCCGGCGCACCGGTGGTCGCACCACCCGAGGACCAGCCATGGGGAGAGCGGGTCGCGCAGACTCGCGATCCGGGCGGGAATCTCGTGTATCTCGGCCGAGCCGTCTGACCAGTCACCGATCCTCTCCGGGCTCCTGCGGAGTGTACGGACCGCCCGTCCCGCCGCCGCGCACAAGGCTCTTGCTGCGCCGCCAGATCCGCCGCATCTGGTCGCGGTCGGCGCCGCGGAGGATGTACCACGGTCCCTCCGTCCGCCCGAACACGCCGGCGTGATCGTTGAACGGCAGCAATCGGCGCCAGAGCTCGTGCTCGTCCTTGGCGTCGTAGCGCAGCCAGTACAGCGGCATGCTCGGAGAATAGAGCGATTCGAACATCTGTTCTACCTCTGAGCCGGTAGCCGACCGCGCGCCCGCCCTGGCCTTCACCCCGGCCGGGTGAGGCGAACTCACCGAGCGACCGCGATTATCGACACCGTGCTGGCCGGTCGACGCGCTGCCGGTGTGGGTGGCTGGACCGTCTGGATCGCGCCGCGATCGGGCCGGAGGCGGGCATGCTAGAGGCCCTGCTGCTGGGTGCGCTGGCTCAGCTATCGCTCCTGCTCAGCGGGCTGCTGGCCAGCGGGGTCACCGTTCCCCGGCGGATCATCGGGTGGCTGGCCGGCTTCGGTGCCGGTGCACTCGTCAGCGCCATCACCTTTGACCTCACCGAGCAGGCAGAGGCGCTCGGCAACATCCCGCAAGCGCTCGCGCCCTCGGCCGAACTGTCCGCGTCCGGATGGAGCCGGCAGCGGCTGTCGGCGCTGTGGGCGACGGTAGTGG
>DATFRM010000168.1:0-2294 GCA_035263265.1 Actinomycetes bacterium | reverse complement strand
GCTCGGCCCGCTCGGACCGGGTCTCAAGGAGCGGCTCGGACTCGGCTTCGCGGCCCAGTCGCTGCTGGTCGCGGTGCCGGTCGTGGTGGGCTCGGTCGGCCGCATTCCGGTTGGCGCGCTCACCGACCGGTACGGCGCGCGAATGATGTTCCCGCTGGTCAGCCTCGCCACCATCGTGCCGGTGCTGACCTTGGCGTTCGTCCAGGACTCGTACTGGTCCATGATCGTGGCCGGCTTCTTCCTCGGGATCGGCGGCACCGCGTTCGCGGTCGGCGTGCCGCACGTGGCCGGCTGGTACCCGCCGGCGCGCCGCGGCTTCGCCATCGGCGTATTCGGAATCGGCATGGGCGGCACCGCGATCTCCAACTTCACGACCGTCAAGCTGGCCGATACGTACGGCTCGAAGACCCCATTCGTACTGGTCGCGGCGATCCTCGCCGGCTACGCCGTGGTGTCGGCCATGCTGCTGCGGGACGGGCCGTACCGGCAGCGCACGGGCGGATCGCCGCTGCGCCGCACCGCAGAGGTCGCGCGGCTCGCGGTGACCTGGCAGCTCAGCCTGCTCTACGCGGTCGGGTTCGGGGGCTTCGTGGCGTTCAGCGTTTACCTGCCGACCTACCTGCGCACCGCCTACGAACTCGGCCGCAACGACGCCGCCATGCGGACCGCCGGGTTTGTGGTGCTGGCCGTCATCGCCCGCCCGATCGGCGGCTGGCTGTCCGACCGGTTCCACCCGGTGCCGGTGCTGGTGTGGTCGTTCACCGGAGTGGCGCTGCTGGCCATCGTGCAGGCGTTCCAGCCGGAGCTGATCCCGATCGGAACCATGGCATTCCTCGGCATGGCGTGCTTCCTCGGCGCGGCCAGCGGCGCGGTCTTCGCGCTCGTCGGCAAGCTCGCGCCCGCGGACAAGGTCGGCGCCGTCACCGGACTGGTGGGTGCGGCCGGCGGCCTCGGCGGCTTCCTCCCGCCACTGGTCATGGGCGCCGTCTACAGCGCGGAGCAGTCCTACGCGATCGGACTCATGCTGCTGTCCGACGTCGCGCTGGCGGCCGCCGTCTACACGGCGGTCAAGATGTCCGGCCTGGCCCGCCGGACCGAGCCGGCGCCTGTCGCCAGTTGACAGGCCCCGGCGCGGTAGGCGGAGTCAGCTCTTTCGACGGGCCTTGGCCCGGGCCCGCGCTACCGGGATCCGGGACAGCAGGAACGCGACCGCGATCGCACCGATCGTTGCGATCAGCCGGTTGACGTCGACGGCCGGCTGCCAGGACACGTTCCCGTCCTTGATGATGTAGGCGCCGGCGGGCCGGGCACTTAGGCCGAAACCGCCGCCCTCGCCGCCCTGATGGCGGTCGTCGTCGTGACCGCCGCCTCCGCCACCGCCGCCGGCCACCGTCGCGGCGCCGATGACGGTGACGCCATCCCGCTCGTACGGTTCGGCGAACACCCGCTTGGCGGTGATCGACCCGGTGACGGTGTTAGCGAGTTCGTTGACTGTCATGCTCCTAGTCTTGCTCAGTAGCTGAACGTGACCGCAGCCTCCTCGCCGATCCACTTCCACATAGGCACGGTTCCGCCGAGCTCGGCGTTGGCCAGCAACCTGCCGTCGTCCAGGTGGCGGGCATTGAAACAGATCGGGCAGACCAGGAATCGCCCGCCGGCCTGCTCGTATCGCTTGAACAGATCGGGCAGCGGCGGACAGCCCTCGCAGGCAACCCCGACCGCGACCCCGTCCAGTGCTAGCCGGGTCGCCTCCTTGGTCAGGAACATCAGCGTCGGCCGGCCCTCTTCGGCCGCACCCACCGCGACCAGGAACGCGACTGTGACCCGCTCCGGGTCCTCCAGCCCGGTGATCAAACTGACAACCGCCTTGTGCATGCGCTCGCTCCTTCCGGATGATCGGTTTCGGTCGGCGACTGGGGAACGGTCAGTCGACGAAGCAGTCCAGGCAGATCAGCCGCAGCCGCAGCCGCGACCGGCCGTGGCAATCGATGGCATGCGGCTCGTTCGGCTCGATCGAGAACACGTCACCTGGCGACAGCAGGTCCGATCGGTCCGCAAGTCGCAGCGCTCCGGAGCCGGCCACCACGACTCCTTCGTAGCCATGTGGATGGGTCTGGAGCGGGCTCGACTCGCCAGGTTCGACGTCGAGGATCTTGAGCTCGACGTCTTCCACCCGTTTCAAGAGCCGGACCACTACGCCCGCGGGCGTACCCCCCGCCGGGACGATCTCGTCCAACCGCTTCACCGTCATCCGTCGAGTCCCCTCCAGACGAGTGCTGCCTACGCCCTATCAG
>DATFRM010000167.1:0-4099 GCA_035263265.1 Actinomycetes bacterium | reverse complement strand
GGCCAAGAACACCTCGGTCCGGTACGCGCCGGCCGATGGTGGCCAGCCGGTGACCCTGAACATCATCGATACGCCCGGGCACGCCGACTTCGGCGGCGAGGTAGAGCGCGGCCTGGAGATGGTCGACGGCATCCTCCTGCTCGTCGACGCCTCCGAGGGGCCGCTCCCGCAGACCCGGTTCGTTCTCCGCAAGGCGTTGCAGAAGCGGCTACCGGTCGTCCTGGTGATCAACAAGGTCGACCGATCCGACGCCCGAATTAAAGAGGTACTCGACGAGACCTACGAGCTGTTTCTCGACCTGGACGCGGAGGAGTCGCAGATCGACTTCCCGGTCGTCTACGCCAGCGCGAAGGCCGGCCGGGCCAGCCTCCACCAGCCCGCTGATGGCGAGATGCCGGACTCGCCGAACCTGCGGCCGCTGTTCGCCGCGATTCTCGACACGATCCCGGCACCCAGCTACGTCGCCGGCGCACCGCTCCAGGCGCGCGTGACGAACCTGGACGCGTCGCCGTACGTCGGCCGGCTCGCGCTCTGCCGGGTGTACGCCGGCACGATCAAGAAGGGCCAGACCGCGGCCTGGTGCCGAACCGACGGCACGATCGAGCGGGTGCGGATTGCCGAGCTGCTGATTACGCACGCTCTAGACCGGGTGCCGGCAGATAGTGCCGGTCCGGGTGAGATCATCGCCATCGCCGGCATTCCGGAGATCACGATTGGGGAGACGATCGCCGACCCGGACGATCCGCGGCCGTTGCCGCTGATCACTGTGGACGAGCCGTCGATCTCGATGACGATCGGGGTCAACACCGGCCCACTGGCCGGTCAGTCCGGGAGCAAGCTAACCGCCCGGCTGGTCAAGGCCAGGCTCGACGCCGAGTTGGTCGGCAACGTCTCGATCCGAGTGCTGCCGACCGAGCGACCGGACACCTGGGAGGTCCAAGGGCGCGGTGAGCTCCAACTGGCCGTTCTGGTCGAGCTGATGCGCCGCGAGGGGTTCGAGCTGACGGTCGGGAAGCCGCAGGTCGTGACCAGGGAGATTGGCGGCGCACTGCACGAGCCGATGGAGCGGCTTACCGTGGATGTGCCGGAGGACTACGTCGGGGTGGTCACCCAGTTGCTCGGCCTGCGCAAGGGCCGGATGGAGCAGATGGTCAACCACGGCACTGGCTGGGTGCGGATGGAGTATCTGGTGCCGGCCCGCGGCCTGATCGGATTCCGCACCGAGTTCCTGACCGAGACCCGCGGCACCGGGCTGCTCCATCACGTGTTCGAACGGTACGAACCTTGGCACGGCGATCTGCGCACCCGGCCCACCGGTTCGCTGGTCGCCGACCGGCGCGGCCTGGTCACCTCCTACGCGCTGTTCAACCTCCAGGAGCGCGGCACGCTGTTCGTCGGCCCGGGCACCGAGGTGTACGAGGGGATGATCGTCGGGGAGAACGCCCGGCCGGACGACATGGACGTCAACCCGACCAAGGAGAAGAAGCTGACCAACGTCCGATCCTCGACCGGCGAGGAGTTGGAGCGGTTGATCCCGCCCCGAATGCTCTCACTGGAGCAGGCGCTGGAGTTCTGCCGCGTCGACGAGTGCGTCGAGGTAACGCCGGCAGCGGTCCGGCTTCGGAAGGTCATGCTGGACGCCAAAGATCGCGAGCGGGCCCGCGGTCGCCGGGCCGCCGCCGGCTAACGGCGACGGCGGCCCGGCGGGTCCGACGTGCGCCCAACGCCTGCTACTCTCTGTAGTTGTCGATCTAGGAATTGGCTGCTTTGCGATCTCTTTAAGATCTTCGAGAGAGATTTTGCGAACTCTAGATCTAGCCTTTGACCTGCAGGAATAGCAGATGTGCTAGCTCCGGGTAGCTAGACAACTACTCGGTTACGATACGGAGTCAAAGGCGCAGCAGGTCTGGAACCGGGGACCGGGACACGCCTAGCTTCCGAGCCGAGCGGGGGGATCACTCCGACCCGTGACGGCGCTGAAGGGTGGTCTGGAGATGGCGATGGCCGCGGGTAGCACGCAGCTTGAGGTCGAAACCGTCCTCGAGCCGACAACGGAGGGTGAGCGCCGGATCGTCGGCCGCTCGCTCGGTCAGCTGGCCTGGGCCAGGCTGCGCAAGGACAAAGTGGCGATGTCCGGCGGCGTGATCGTCATCCTGCTGTTACTCGTCTCCTTGGCGAGCTGGCCACTGGAGCACTTCGGCATCATCAAGCCGCGCGAGTCGAACCTCGACCTGCTGGACGGCACCACCTCTATGCCGAAGGGCGCGTTCAGCGGCGCCAGCATGAGCCATCCGCTCGGCGTGGAACCGGGCAGTGGCCGGGACATCCTGGCGCTGGTCATCTCCGGCGCCCGCGTCTCGATGTTCATCTCGCTAGCCGCGACCGTCCTGGCCATGGCGCTGGGGGTCGTGATGGGCATCGCCGCCGGGTACTTCGGGGGCTGGGCCGACTCCGTGATCTCCCGCCTGATGGATCTGATGCTGGCGTTCCCGGTGCTGTTGTTCTCGATCGCACTGCTGGTCATCTTCCAGAACGTGGGCTCGATCGGTCCGCTGCAGGGCCAGTCACTCACAATCACCGCCCTGATTCTGATCATCGGATTCTTCGGCTGGGCGTACCCGGCCCGGATCATGCGGGGCCAGGTGCTCTCGTTGCGGGAGAAGGAGTTCGTCGAGGCGGCGCGCAGCCTGGGTGCCGGGAACGGCCGGGTCCTGTTCAAGGAGCTGCTACCGAATCTGGTCGCACCAATCCTGGTCTTCGCGACATTGATCATTCCGGTCAACATCCTGGCCGAAGCGGCGCTGTCCTTCCTTGGCGTCGGCATCCAGCCGCCGGCGTCGTCCTGGGGAAAGATGCTCAGCCAGGCGATCCCGACCGCGCAGGTGAACCCGTTCTACGTGATCGTGCCCGGCATGGCGATCTTCATCGCCGTGCTCGCCTTCAACCTGTTCGGTGACGGGCTCCGGGATGCCTTCGACCCCAAGTCAAGCCGCTGATGCGCAGCGCGACGCGGCTTTGCAGGCTGCCCGGCCGGATGGGCCGGGACTCGGACACCGACCGGTGTTCGCAAACCCTCCGAAAGAAGGTGGACGCGCACGATGTCGAACTATCGACGTGGGGTGAGGCTCACCGCGGTTGCCGCGGTCGGAGTCCTGGCCCTTGCCGCCTGCGGCGGCGGGAACGGCGGCAGTACCGGCGGCACCGGCGCCGCTGAGTTCAACGCCGCGGTAACCGGAGTGGTCAACCCATCCGAGGTGACGGGCGGAACGCTCAACCTCGGTTCCGGCGGTGACTGCGACTCATGGGACCCGGGCCGGCAGTACTACGGCTGGTGCCTGAACATGGGTCGGCTTTATTACCGCACCTTGATGGCATTCAAGCCGGTGCCCGGCGAGGACAGTTTCGATGTGGTTCCCGACCTCGCGCAGGCACCGGGGGAGGCCAACCCGGACAAGACGGTATGGACCTACCATCTGCGTCCCGGTCTGACCTATGAGGACGGTACACCGATCACGACGAAGGACATCAAGTACGCGATCAAGCGGCTGTACGCGACCGGCGTCATCAACGGTGGCCCGAGTCCGTACTACTGGTGCCTACTCGACGACTGCGTCGACGGCGCAGCGAAGTACAAGGGGCCGTACGAAGACCCGGACGGGGATCTGCCCCGGATCGAGACGCCGGACGACAACACGATCGTGTTCAAGCTCACTCAGCCGTACGCGGACTTCGACTATCTGATGTCGCTGGGCACCTCCGCGCCGATTCCGGCTGCCAAGGACAAGGGCGAGGACTACGCGCTGCACCCGGTGTCGTCGGGACCGTACAAGATCGACTCGTACGAAGCCGGCAAGTCGATCACTTTCGTGCGAAACGAGAACTGGAGCCAGGCCAGCGACCCGGTGCGCAAGCCGAAGGTCGACAAGGTCGTGCTCACGATCTTCTCCAACCGCGACGACCTCGATCAGCGCGTACTGGCCGGCACGCTCGACGCGCTGGCCGACAACGGATTCAAGGCGGCGGCGATCACGCAGACGCTCAACGATCCGAACAAGAAGAAGTACTCGGACAACCCGGTAGAGCCGGCGACCACGTACCT